>DATLGK010000105.1:0-19578 GCA_035540475.1 Sphingomicrobium sp. | reverse complement strand
CTGGCATTATCTGATTTCCGGAAGCCGCGAGACGGTGCACGAGGCCGGTCAGTCGACGCGCGGCTGGACCGTCAGCGAGGACGACGCGGGCGAGCTTGAATATCATGTGGTCGAACGGCCGCTTTGAGGCCGCGCTCGAGGCGGCGCTGCCCGTTGCGATCGAGGTACGGCCGATGAAGCGGGCAAAGCGCTTCCGGCTACGGTTCGATGAGGCCGCGGGAGTGTTGAAGCTGACCTGCCCGTGGCGGACCAGCCGCAAACGCGCGCTCGCCTGGGCGGTCGAGCAGCGCGACTGGATCCAAGCGCAGATCGCCCGCGCCGAGCCTCCCCAGCCGTTCGTCCCCGGGATGGCATTTCCGCTCGAGGGCGAAGACGTCCGCCTGGTCTGGAACGAGTCTGCGCCGCGGGCGGCCGAATTGGTCGCAGGAGAGCTTCGCTGCGGCGGGCCGCTGGCTGGTCTGCCGCGGCGCACTGAACGCTTTCTCCGCGAGCGGGCGCTTGAGACCATGTCGAGCGAGGTGCGCGACTATGCCGCGATCGTAGGCGTGCAGGCGGCGAAGGTCAGCGTTGGCGACGCCAGCGGACGGTGGGGAAGTTGTTCCGCAACCGGCCGGATCCGCCTTAGCTGGCGGCTGATCCTGGCGCCGCGCGAAGTGCGTCGTTTCGTCGTCGCGCACGAGGTCGCGCATCTGGTGCACATGGACCACGGCCCTGAGTTCAAGGCGCTGGAGCGCAGGCTGTTCGGGCCGGGGGTGCCAGCCGCCAGGGCGATGCTAGCCGAGTGGGGCCCGCGGATCCGGCGCGTCGGACGGGGGTGAGTCGCCCGGCCGCTGGGTTCGTGGCGGCGCGGTGCCGGGTGCCGGCTGCGGGGGCCGCGGCGTGCCTTGGGGCTGCGGCTGCACATAGGGTTGCCGCGGCGGCTGCTGTTGCGGCGGAAACGCCTGGTCGAGCTCCTGTTGCGTAGGCGCGCTGCCGTCAGGGCGGACCATCGGCGGCGAGCCATAGCCCTGGCCCGGCAGCGTTCCGATCGGCAGGCCATTCTCGTCGACCATTGGCGGAATCAGGCCTTCGTCGAACGCCTGGTCGCCATAGATTTCCTCTTCCGGCGTCAGCTGCCAGTCGGGCATCGGCACCTGCGTCTCGAACTGCTCGACCGGCCGTTTGGCCACGGCGACGACCATGAAGTCGCGGAACGCTCGGGCCGGAGCGGTGCCGCCCTGAAGCCCGCTGATCGGCCGAGCATCGTCGCGCCCCATCCACACCCCCGTGGTCAGGCCGCTCGAAAAGCCGATGAACCAGCCGTCCTTGTTGGAGCTGGTGGTGCCGGTCTTGCCGGCGACGGGGCGGCCGATCTGCGCCGCGCGGCCCGTTCCGGACAGCACGGCGGATTGCAGCAAATCGGTCATCTCCGCCGCAACCCAGGGCGCGACCAGCACGCGCTCGTCGCTGCGATCGTGTTGATAGAGGACGCGCCCGTCGGCGGTGACGACCCGGCGAATCGCGTAGGGCGTGACTGCGACGCCCTTGTTTCCGACCGCGGCGAAGGCGCGGGTCATCTCGATCAGACGCACGTCGCTCGTGCCCAGCACCATCGACGGGTAGGTGGAAATGGGCGTGGTGATGCCGAACCGGCGCGCCATGTCGGCGATCGTCGAGAATCCGACTTGGGAGCCGATTTTGGCGCTGATCGTGTTGATCGATCGCGCAAAGGCCTCGCGCAGGCTGACAGCGCCGAGGTGTGTGCGCGTGGAGTTGCGTGGGCTCCAGCCGTCGATCCTTACCGGCTCGTCGACAATCGTATCGGTCGACTTCATGCCCGACTCGAGCGCGGCGAGATAGACGAACAGTTTGAAGGCCGATCCGGGCTGGCGCTGGGCCTGGGTGGCGCGGTTGTAGATCGAGGTCACATAGTCCTTGCCGCCGACCATCGCCCGTACCGCACCGTCGCGATCGATCGCCACTAACGCTCCCTGGACTCCGTCCGGCGCATTCGCCCGGATGGCCTTGTCCGCCGCGACCTGCATGCCGGGATCGAGCGTCGTCCAGACGTCGATCGGGTCGGTCGTCTGGTCGATCAGCGTATCAAGCTGGGGAAGCGCCCAATCCGTGAAATAGCGCACGCTGTTCTGGTTGCTGGTCTGCTGAATGCGGACCTGGGCCGGGTCAACCGCCGCCGCGGTGTCGGCGCTGATGAAGCCGTTGCGGACCATCGTCTGCAGCACGACTCCGGATCGCGACCGCGCCGCTTCGACGTCGGCCGAGGGCGCGTAATTGGAGGGCGCCTTGACCAGGCCGGCGATGATCGCGGCCTCGCCAAGACTCAGCCGGTCGGCGCCGTGGCCGAAGAATTTGCGCGAGGCGGCGTCGATTCCGTAGGCGCCGCCGCCGAAATAGACGCGATTCAGGTACAGCTCGAGAATCTGGTCCTTGGTGAACTTGCGCTCGAGCGCGAGCGCGAGGACACCTTCCTTGATCTTGCGGACGAAGCTGCGGTTGTTGCTGAGGAAGATATTCCGGGCGAGCTGCTGGGTGATGGTCGAGGTCGCGCTCACTCGCCGGCCCTTGAACGCGGCCGAAGCGATTGCGCGGCCGATGCCGATGGGGTCGACGCCTATGTGGCTTCTGAACCTGCGGTCTTCGGTCGAGATCATCGCCGCGCGCATTTCCGCCGGGATGCGCTCATAGGTCAGCCATTGGCCAAAGCTCGGCCCCAGCGAGACCAGCACCTGGCCGTTGGCCGCGCGCATTCGGATCATCTGGCCGAGATCGGAGCGCTTGGTCAGCTGGGAGTAGCTCGGCAGGTACGCGCTGGCGACGGCGACCGCGACGATCAGCCCCAGCAGCGAGAGCAGAGCGGCATAGGCCGCACCCTTGAGGATGGTCATGGCGGTGGAGCGGCCTGGAGAGGGAGGTTGCGGGTGCGTGCGAGCCATTCGCCGGCGGGCTTAGAAAGGTGCGCGCGGCGCGACAATAGGCGGTGCGGCGGGATGCGTCATTCCTCACATGGTGCTGAACGTCGCGGATGCCGTTGCCAAGGTTAGCGGCTCATTAACCCTGTCTTAGGGGCTCCGGCCTACTGCAGTTTTCCATGAGCGATCCCAGAATCCTGGCCCTGCTGCTCGCGGCATCGTCCGCAACTGCCGTCCTCGCGTGGCCGGCGGGCGCGCAGTGCCGCCTGTGCGACACGCCGACCACTAGCCGCAACGATTCGGCGGCCGGCGGCGAGGTGACCCTGGAAATCCAGAACGGCCTCAACTTCGACCGGCTCGTCCTGATCGGCTCGGGCGCGGGCGCGGCCGAGCTGCGCCCCGACGGGTCGAGCTTCGCGCAAGGAGCCGTGGGCAACGTCAGCCCACGGGCGATGGTTGGGACCGCGGTGGTCCGCGGTCAGCCTGGCCGCGCGGTTCGGATCAACCTGCCCCGGCGGATCGAGCTGCATGCGGTCGGCGGTGGCGGGCGGATGACTCTCGACGACGTGTTCAGCGACCTGCCCTCACTGCCGCGGCTCGATGCAAGCGGGACCCTGACCTTCCGATTCGGCGGGCGGCTGACGGTCAGCGGCGATGCCGACGGCCAGTTCCGCGGCGACCTCCCGATCACGGTCGAATATCTCTGACCGAAATGCCTCCGAAACGGTCGAACAACTAATGTCATCTTAACCATGTCCGTGAGCGAAGACGAAAGCGGACAGGGTTAATTGCGTCTCCACGGATCGCCGGATGTGCTCGGCAGCCGCAACGTTCAGAACCAGTGGGGATTTGAAATGAAGAAGATTCTTGCGACTGCCGGCGCCCTTGCGGCGCTCGCGACGGCGACGGCGGCTACTGCCCAGCAGGCCCCGTCGGCCCAGGCCAATGCGACGGCGCGGATCTACAAGCCGCTGACGATTTCCAAGACTCAGGATCTCGACTTCGGCACGATCGTGCTCGCCGGCGCCAGCTTCAGCAACGAGACGGTGACGGTTGCCACCAACGGCAGCGTGACCTGCGGCAGCGGGGGCGGCAACGTCACCTGCGGTGGCGCGCCGACCGCAGCGCAGTTCAACCTCGTCGGATCGAACAACGCTTCGGTGACGGTGAGCTCGCCCGCGTTCAACCTGACCGGTCCGAGCACGCTTTCGGTGACTCCGAGCTCGACCAGCCAGGTCGTCAACCTCGGCGCCAACGGCAGCACGGCGGGCTTCAACGTCAACCTCGGCGGCTCGATCACGCTCGCGTCATCGACCCCGGACGGTGTCTATTCGGGCACCTGGACGGTCACCGCCAACTATCAGTAATTCGCTTTCGCATAGCGGCCGCAAGGTCGCGAAGTGGGGAAGGGGCTGTCCGTTCGGGCGGCCCCTTTTTCCATGCGGCGAACAGCGAAAACGCCCCCTCGAGGTTAACAATCCGGTGTGGTTGACCGAAATTCAACCATTTCGGTTTTACATGCGCGCTCCTGCCTTGGCCTCACTGCCGCGAGAGGAAGCTTGCGACCATCACGATCCTTGTTGCGCGCGCTGATTGGCCTGGCGGTGCTGCTGTCGGTCGGTGTTCCGGCCCGCGCAGCGACGCAGACCGCGGGGGTGCAGGCGAACGCGGTCAAGCCACTCACGGTCACCATGCTGCAAAGCCTCGACCTCGGCTCGATCACGCTCGGCCCCGGGAACTGGAGTAACGCGACCGTGTCGATCAGCCGCGGCGGCCTGTTCACGTGCGGCACTAATGTGACCTGCGCCGGAGTCACCCAGGTCGCCCGCTACAACGTCCAGGGATCGAACGGTCAGGTGGTACGGATCAGCGCCCCGAACGTGACGATGGTCAACCAGTCGGACCCGGCACGCACGCTCACCCTCGTGGTCGACGCGCCGGCCAGCGTCACCCTGACCAATTCGGGTTCGCCGGGAGTCAATTTCTCGATCGGCGGGGCGATTACCGTCAATTCGACGACCCAGGCCGGCCTCTATGTCGGGACGTTCAACGTCACCTGCGATTATTGAGGCGCGGAAAAGCGCGGCGCCGAGCGAACCGGCCATGGTTGACCGAAAATAAACCATTCCGGAGCAATAACGGGGCGGTCAGTTCCAGGACGGAGCAACAGTGGGGATCGCCAGAATGAAATCCTTGTCCAGAAAAGCCTTTGCCGCGGCAGTCGCGGCGCCGTTCCTCGGCCTTTCCGCTGCTGCCGAGGCCGGGGTCGGCGACCTTCTCGTCGCTCCGACCCGTATTGTCCTCGACGGCGGCCGCGGCACCGAGGTGATACTCAACAATATCGGCGACGAACCCGCGACCTACCGGATCTCGGTCGAATTCCGCCGCATGAAAGAGGATGGCAGCCTCGAGGATGTCGAGATTCCCTCGGCCGGCGACAAGGCAGCCGAGGACATGATTATCTACGCGCCGCGCAAGGTCACCCTGCCGCCGCGCGAGCCGCAGGCGATCCGCATCGCCGCGCGTCCGCCCAAGGGCCTGCCGGATGGCGAATACCGCGTGCACATGCTGTTCCGCGCGATCCCGCCGGCCAACGCCGTTGCACCGCAGACCAAGGACGAAGACGTCAAAGGCGTCCGCTTCCAGCTGACCCCGGTTTACGGCGTGACCATCCCCGTCATCGTCCGGCTCGGCAATCTGCAGGCCAAAGCCGCGATCAGCGACGTCCGGCTCGAGAAGAAGGACGGCGCCAACGCCATCTCGCTGCAGCTCGACCGGACCGGTTCGCGCTCGACCTACGGGGAAGTGCGCGTGCTGAAGGCGGGGGTGAAGGAGCCAATCGCGCTGCAACGCGGCGTTGCCGTTTATACCGAGCTCAACAAGCGCCGCGTGACCATCCCGCTGTCGGAGACCTTCAAGGGGCAGGCCGAGGGGCCAGTCACGGTCGAATATGTGGAGACCAGCGATAAGGGCAATGAGGTGATCGCCCAGGCCCAGGCGGTGCTCCGCTAGGGCCCGCGAGCGCTCGGGAGCCCAAACCATGCGACGCGGCCGGCCTTGGCTGCGCAGGGCGGCGATGCTGCTGGCGCTCGGCGCTGGCAGTGTCGCCGCATCCGTGCCGGAGGCGCCGGCGCCGGCCTGGACCGCGGATCCCGACGAGCAATTCCTTCTTGACGTCAACATTCGTCAGCTTCGCCTGGGCGACGGCGTACGCGCGTACAGCCCGCCGGAAGGGCCATGTGTCGTCTTAGGCGACTTTTTGACGACCCTGGACGTGCCGATGCGCATCGATCTCGCCGCAAAACGGGCGAGCGGCTGGGCCTTCAAAGAAAACAACCGCATCGACATCGACTATGCGGCGATGACAGCGAGCTTCGGCGGCAAGCAGGAAGCAATTCCCGCCGGCGCGATCCGAGAGACTCCGGAAGGCTGGTGCGTCCAGACCAGTGCGCTGTCGCGCTGGTTCGGGATCGGGGTCAAGCCGGTCACTAACGGCTCGGTCTTGCTCCTTCAGACCGACGCCAAATTGCCCGTGGAGCTCGCCAAGGAACGTCAGATGCGCGCCGCGCGCATTCGTCCGGCAAGCTTCGATCTGAAGTCGCTGCCGCAAGTGCGCGTTCCTTATCGCATGTGGCGCGCGCCGGCGCTCGATTTCGTGGTCAGCGCCGGCGCCACCTACCGTGCCAAAGACGGGATCCGGGTCGATCGCCAGTCGGCGGTCTACGCCGCCGGTGAGATCGCGCGCCTGTCATACGATGCCCAGGTCAGCACGTCGCAGAAGGGCGTTCCGAACATGTTGCGCCTGCGCGCCTACCGCTCCGACGTCGACGGCCGGCTCCTCGGACCGCTACGCGCAAGCCATTTCGGTCTCGGGGACGTTGAGGGCTTCCCAAGCCGATTGTCGGGAACCGGAGCCGCGGGCCGCGGCGCGGTCGTGACCAACCGGCCGCTCGGCGCGCGCACCGCATTCGACCGGACCCGGTTCGAAGGCGATCTTCCGGCCGGCTGGGAAGCCGAAATTTATCGCAATGGCGAGCTGCTCGGCTTCGCCAAGGCCGATCCCAGCCAACGCTACGTCTTCAACGACGTGCAGCTGATCTACGGCGACAATCGTATCGAGGTCCGGCTTTACGGGCCCCAGGGCCAGGTCCGAACGCGCGAGGAAACGATCAATGTTGGGCAGGACAACGTCCCTCCGGGCAAGACCTGGTACTGGGCGGGCGTGAACCAGCCGGGCCGGGACATCGTCACCCTCGGCAAAGCGTTCGACGTCGTCAACGAGTCCCGCGCCCAGGCTACCGTTTCGGTCGAACATGGCATCGATGAGCGGACCTCGGTAGGGGCGATCGCGCGCGCGATGCTGTTCGATGACGAGCGGTTGACCTTTATCGAAGGCAATGTGCGCCGTTCGCTGGGCCCGGCGTTGATCGAGGTCGGCGCGGCCCGCCAGAGCGATGGTGGAACCGCCGCGCGCGCCCAGATTCTCGCTCGGATCAAGGGCGTCAGCGTCAACGCGGAGGCGCTTATTGCAAAGGATTTTCATTTGCAGGGCGGCAAGGCGCAGAGTCTTCGCGAGTTGCGCGCCGGGCTCGACGCGCCGGTCAGGATCGGCCGCGCACGAATTCCCGCCCATGCGCAGCTGCACTGGATCGACCGCAAGGACGGGACCAGCCACCTCGAGGCGGCGGCGCGGCTGTCGACCAACCTCAATCGCTTCAATCTCGCGAGCGACCTTCGCTACGAGCGCGATTACCAGGTTTCCGGGCCGGCCCCGCCGCCGCGTTTCAGCCTAGGACTGATCGGTTCGGGCCATGTCGGAAACGTCCGTTTGCGCGGCGAAACCGTCTACGAGGTCGCTCCGCGCGGCCGGCTGCGAAGCGCGGAGCTGTCCGCCTACTGGTCGGCGTCGGACAATGTCGATTGGGAAGGCGCGGTCGCCTATGACGCGGGCAGCCGCCGAGCCCGCGCGCGCGTCAGCCACGTGCGGCGGCTGCGCGGAATGGGAATTGCGCTCAGCGGCGAGGCGGCCAGCGACGGCAGCCTGGCGGTTGGCCTCAACCTCAATTTCTCGCTCGACCCGCGGCATGGTTTCAGCCTGTCGCGGCGCCCTCTCGCGCAGGCCGGGATCATTCACGCCCAGGTCTATCGCGACCTCAACGACAATGGTGTTCGCGACCCCGACGAGCCCCTCGAAAAAGGGGCGCTGATCACCACCGGCTCGCGGCTCTCGGAGCAACCAACCGACGCCAAGGGCGCGGTGAAGATCGGCGGCCTCACGCCCTACCAGCCAGTCGCGGTCGGTGTCGACGCGACCAGCCTCGCGGACCCGATGCTGGTGCCCAAGAAGCCCGTGCAAATGGTCGTGCCGAGACCCGGAATACCGGCCGAAGTGCAAATTGGGCTGGTCGGCGGCGGCGATATCGAGGGTGTGATCGTCAAGAGTGGGGGCATCGGCTTTGAGGGCCTCGACCTCGAGCTCGTCGACGGCAGTGGGACCGTCGTTGCCACCGCGCGCAGCGATTTCGACGGTTTCTTCCTGTTCGAACGGGTTGCCCTTGGCGCCTACAGCGTCCGCGTTGCGGCTGATTCCGCGGCCGCTGCGAAGATCCTGCCGGAGCTCGGCCTCCGGATCGAGGTCACGGCCGACCGCGCGGTGCTTCGGCTCGGCTCCGTCGCCGTGAGTCCGACCCCGCAGATCGCGGCGGCCGGCGGCGCTCCCTCGACGCCTTAATTCCGTCTGTAATCAACGAATTGGCACTTGCGGAGCACGTAATTGGGGCGTCCGCAGGACATCCCTCAATTGCATGCTGGTGCGGTCGAGAAGACTCGAACTTCCACGGCCTTTCGGCCACAGCGACCTCAACGCTGCGCGTCTACCAGTTCCGCCACGACCGCACGTCATGAGAAGGCCGGCGGGCTCGCCGGCACTGGCAAGGCGCGGCCCCTAGCAAAGCGACTTGCGCCGCGCAATGGCGATCCGCCGCGCCGCCGCTAGTCCCAATACGGGACGCAAGCTTAAGACTTTCTTTACCATTTGCGCTCCGCGGCGTTAGCGTTGCGACATGCTTTGGCTGGCCTCAGCGGCGGTTGCCTTGACGACGACGCCATCGGCGCCGGCACCGGTTCGCGCGACCGTCCAGGCCCAGGTCGTCGTCCGCATCATTTCGGGCGTCCATCTGAAGCTCGATTCCGATCGCAACGAGGGCGCACCCCGCCCGCGCACCACGGTGTTCGTCAGTGATGGCGTCTCCCAGCCGGCCCGACTGATCGAATTCGAATGATCAGGCGCGAGGGTTGCCGAGCGTGATGGTGAGCTCTTCGCCGCCTGGCGGAACGTTGACTTCGGCGCTGTTGAAGCTCGCGCTCGATCCGGGCGGAAGCGTCCTTGACGGCGCCGGGATGGTCCAGCTGTGGACGATCTTCCCGTCGCGGCTGCGCAGCTGCGCCTGAAGCGGCGGAACCGGCTGCTCGGCGTCGGTCGGATTGATCACCCGGCCGGTCACCGTCAGCAGCTCCTGGCCGCTCTCGAGGGGGCGCCGGTCCATGTGCGTGGTTACCAGTGCCAGCGGGCTCGCGCCGCTATCGGCGAAGCCGAGCTGCGCTTTCCACTGCGCCGGGGCGAAGAACCAGAAAGCCGCCGCCGCCGCTGCGATTAGCAGCAGGATGAGCAGCAGCGTGACTAGCGGACGACGCCGGCGGGGCGGCGCTTCCTCGTCCGGCTGGGCCATCGGTATGAAATCGTCGCTGACCGGCTCGGCTTCGGGGGGTTCGCGCCAGTCTTCGGCGGGACGGACATCCTCCACATCGCCGTCGTAAGCGGAGCTCGCAATGGGCACATCGGCGGCCCCGACAGGGGAGGACTCGCTTTCTGCTTCGCTTGCCATTGCCGCCTCGAACGCGCGCTCCTCGGCTTCCGGTCCGCTGCGCGGTTCGATCAGGGTCGCCTCAGCCAGGCTTTCGCTCTCGCTTTCCTCCTCGGGCGCAGGGACGTCGCCGGGGTCCCCCGCCAAGCTGTCGTCCTCGGCTTCGGGCGCATCCGTCTCGGCCGGCGCGGGATCCTGATGCCAGCTGTGCTTGCATGCGGCGCAGCGCACCTGCCGTCCCTCGGGGGGAATGGCATCGTCCTTCACCACATATTGCGTTCCGCAACTCGGGCAGGTGAGGATCATCGAACAAAAGCCCTCTTCCGGGACGGTCAGCGCACGGTAAACAGGAATGCACGGGGCTTGGCAAGGCGGCCGCTCGGCGGCAGGCCGGCGCATCGGGAGGGACCATAAGCTGGCAGTTGTTGCGGAATTCGACAGCGTCGGCCTGCGCTACGGCACGGGCGCCGAAGTGTTGCGCGACCTCGATTTCCGGCTGACTGGCGGCGGCTTCTATTTCCTCACCGGACCGTCGGGCGCGGGCAAGACCTCGCTCTTGAAGCTCCTCTATCTCGCGCAGCGGCCGACCCGCGGCCGCATCCGCCTGTTTGGGAAGGAGCTTAGCGACGCCCCGCGCGAGGCGCTGCCGCCGTTCCGCCGCCGCATCGGCGTGGTGTTCCAGGACTTCCGCCTGATCCGCAACCTTTCGGCCTTCGACAATATCGCGCTCCCGCTCCGGATCGCAGGGGCGAGCGAGGAGGAAATCGAGGGGCCGGTGCGGGAAATGCTCGCCTGGGTCGGGCTTGCCGACCGCGCGAGCGCTCCGCCGCCAACGCTGTCCGGCGGCGAACAGCAGCGCGTTGCGATCGCGCGCGCAGTGATCAACCGGCCCGAGCTGCTGGTGGCCGATGAACCGACCGGCAATGTCGACGCCGACATGGCGCACCGCCTGCTGCACCTCTTCACCGCGCTCAACCGGCTGGGCACGACGGTCGTCGTCGCCACCCACGACGTCGGCCTGATCAAGGCCACGCCCGGGGCCCGTCTGATCCGCCTCGAGAACGGCTCGCTGGTCGATCCGACCGGGGTGCTCAAGAACCCTCCGCCCGAAGCGGGGCGGTCGTGATGCTCGGCTGGCTGTTCGCATCCCCCGCACAGCGCCGGCTGCTTGGCGGTGCCCGCCTGCGCGGGCCGACCCCCTGGGTGATCGCGATCATGAGCTTCTCGATCATGATCATCGCCGCCGCGGGACTGGCGCTCGCCAACACGGCGGCGACTCTCGGGCGTTCGATCGAGGCGCGCTATTCGCTGCAGCTCCCGAGCGGTGCCTCCAATGTCGGGGCTCTCGAGGGGGCGCTGCGGGAGTCTCCGGGCGTTACCGCGGTCGAGGCGGTACCGGAGAAGGAGATGCGGCGGACTTTGGCGCGGTGGATGGGCGCGGCTGCGGACAGCGCCGACCTGCCCGTGCCGGCGCTGGTGAATTTCGAGCTTCGGGACGGCGCAGACCTGGCGGCGGTGGAGGCCCGGGTACGCGCTGCCTCCCCGGATGCGCGGATCATCGCGCATCGCGAGAGC
Organism: Sphingomicrobium sp.; assembly: GCA_035540475.1. Taxonomy (GTDB): domain Bacteria; phylum Pseudomonadota; class Alphaproteobacteria; order Sphingomonadales; family Sphingomonadaceae; genus Sphingomicrobium. The sequence continues at coordinate 8,231 of DATLGK010000105.1, read as the reverse complement.
GTGGGCCCGTTGCTGCGCTCGCTACGCCTGCTGCACTGGCTCGCGCTCGGCCTGGTGCTGCTGCTCAGCGCCGCGGCCGCGGCGGCGGTCGTGCTCGCCGCGCGCGGCGCGCTCGATACACATCGGCAGACGATCGAAGTCATGCATGGCGTCGGCGCGACCGACCTCCAGATCGCGCATCTGTTCCAGCGCAAGATCGCGATCGACGCGCTCACCGGCAGCGTGATGGGCGCGGCGGCGGCTGCGCTCGTGCTGCTTTTGCTGGCGAGCGGTGCCGCCTTCGTCGGCGACTTGACCGGCGGTGCGACGCTCGCCCTGGCGGACCTCTTCCTGCTCGCGCTTCTACCGCTCGCGCTGACCGTCCTCGCAACCTGGGTTGCACGAACGGCCGTCCTCGCCGCATTGCGCCAAAACCTATGATCGCCCGTTTCGGCTCCCTCGTCCTGATCCTCTATGCGGCCGGCTTCATGTTGTTCGCCTTCACGCTCGGCCGCCCGGCGAAGGCAGACGCGCCGGCAACCGATGCGGCCGTGGTCTTGACCGGCGGAAGCGGGCGGATAGAGCATGCGGTCGAGGTGCTGCGCGAAGGCAAGGCCAGGCGCCTGCTTGTCGCCGGCGCTGATCCGGCGGTGACCAAGGAGGATCTCGCGCCGCGCGTCGCGGGCAGCCGCAAGTGGCTCAAATGCTGCGTCGACCTCGGCAGCGAATCCGTCGACACCCGCTCCAATGCCGAGGAGGCCCAGCGCTGGCTCGAGAAGCACCGGTACCGCTCGGTGCGGCTGATCACCAGCGACTGGCACATGCGCCGCGCGGGTTATGAATTCCGCAGGGCCCTCGGCTCGAAATACGTCATGGTCCCGGATGCGGTCCGCAGCGAGCCGAGCTTCGTCCTGCTGTTCGGCGAATATAACAAATATGTGCTTCGCCGGCTGGCCGTCTGGGCCGACGTCTGATGACCGCGCTGCGCTCGCTCGCCTATGCGCTGATCTTCTACCCCGCGACTGTCCTGTTCGTTCTCACCGGCATCGTCGCCAGCCTGTTCGGACGCCGCCCGACGCTCGCAGTGGTGTTCGCCTGGGTCGACTTCCATCAGAAGCTTGCGGCGCATTTGCTCGGCATCCGCGCGCGCGTGGTCGGCGACATCCCGCCGGGCCCGCAGCTGATCGCGGTCAAGCACCAGTCGATGTTCGAAACGCTGGAAATGGTCCGGATCACCAATCTGCCGGTGATCGTGCTCAAGCGCGAGCTCGCCGATATTCCTTTGTTCGGTTTCATGACCCGGCGTTATGGCGTCATTGCGGTGGAACGCAGTGCCGGGGCCAAGGCGCTCCGGCGCATGCTCGCCGAGGGCCGCGCGGCGGTTGAAGCCGGCCGATCGGTGATCATCTACCCGGAAGGGACGCGCGTTCCACCCGGGGCGACGCCGCCGCTCAAATCGGGCTTCGCCGGGCTTTACCGTGCGCTTGGTTTGCCGGTCGTTCCCGTCGCGGTCGACAGCGGCCGCCTGTGGGGCCGAGGCCTCGTCCATCGCCCCGGCGTCGTGACGCTGATGGTCGGCGAGACCATCCCTCCCGGCCTTCCGCGGGGGGAGATCGAGGATCGCGTCCACCGCGCGATCAACGCGCTCGAGTCAGGACCTGAGGCGCGCGCCTAGTTTCTCGGCGGCAGCGACGATACGCCCGGAAATCTCCGCGATCTGTTCGTCGGTGAAGCTCTTTTCGGTGGGCTGCAGCGTGACCTCGAACGCCAGCGACAGCGCGTCCTTTGTTTCGAAGCGGTCGAACAGCCGCGCGTCGCTGATCGCGGCCTTGTCGGCGCCGCGGATCGCGCGAAGCAAAGTGTCGGCGGCAAGGCCCGGCGGGACGACGAACGCAAAATCGCGGGTCACGGGCTGGAGCGCCGGGGGCGCAAAAGGCGGGCGCGCGCGGCCGCCGGACCGGCGTTCAGGGATGGCGTCGAGATAGATTTCGGCCGCGACCGCGCCGGCCGGTGCATCGAGGCTTTTCTGGAGCGAGGGATGCAGCTCCCCGAACGCGGCCAGCACCGTCTTTGGCCCGAGGCGCAAGGTCGCCGACCGGCCCGGATGCCAGTTCGCCCCGGCGTCCGGAAAAACTTGCAGATTGTCGACCGGCGCCCCGGCCGTTTCGAGCAGCACCAGCACTTCGGCCTTGGCATCGAACGGATCGAACGCCTGCGCCTTGCCCGACTGCCAGCTGCGGGGTGCGCGCTCGCCCGCCAGCAGCAGGGCAAGCGTCGGGCGCTCGGCATCCGCGAGGTAGCGGCGGCCGATCTCGAACAGCCGCACTGACGCCGCGCCACGGTCGAGGTTGCGCCGCGCAGCCGCGATCAGGCCCGGCAGCAGCGAGGGCCGCATCACCTTCATCTCTTCGCTGATGGGGTTCGCAAGCACCCACTCGCCGCCACCGAAGGCGGCGGCCTCGCCCTCGGAAATAAAGCTCCAGGTCACGGCTTCATCGAGCCCGCGCGCAGCAGCCATTCGGCGGACGCGGCGTTCGAGCAATTGCGAGCGGGTCGCGGTGGGCAGCGCGACACCGGGCGCGCGCTCGAGCGCAGTCGACGGCACCTGATCGTAGCCGGTGATTCGCGCGACCTCCTCGACGAGGTCGGCGGGCCCTTCGACGTCGCGCCGCCATGTCGGGACAGTGACGGCATTCCCATCGACCTCGAAGCCGAGGCTTTCAAGGATCTGCTTCTGGCGCTGCGGCGCGACGTCGACCCCGCCAAGCGCCTTGGTGCGCGCGAAGTCGAAGTGGATCACGCGGCGCTCGACCGGCGGCGCGCCGGCGCGAACCGCCTCGGAAGGCTCGCCGCCGCAAATGTCGAGGATCAGCTGGGTCAGAAGCGCCAGCCCGTCGTCGAGAAAGGCGGGATCGACTCCGCGCTCGAAGCGGCTGCGCGCGTCGCTGGTCAGGCCGAGCGCCTGGCCGGTGCGGGCGATCCGCTCGGGCGTGAAGTAAGCAATTTCGAGCATGACGTCGGTGGTCGCCTCGCTGACGCCCGAATCCTCGCCGCCCATGATCCCGCCGATATCGTGCACCTGGGCGTCGTCCGCGATCACGGTCATGAACGGTGCAAGCGCATATTCCTTGTCATTGAGCGCGAGCACGGTTTCGCCGTCCCGAGCGGCGCGCGCGGTCAGACCGCCGCTCAGCTTGGCAATGTCATAGGCGTGGGCTGGGCGGCCGTGATCGAGCATCAGATAATTGGTGATGTCGACCAGTGCTGAGATTGGCCGTTGTCCCGCGGCCTTGAGGCGCCGCTGCATCCACTCGGGCGACGCGCCGTTCGTCACGCCCCTGATTGCTCGCCCGAAGAATGCAGGGCAGCCCTCGGGATCCTCGATCCGGATCGGCACCGGGCAGGGGTAGCTGCCGGCGATTTCCGGCACCGACAGAGGCGTCAGCTCGCCGATCCCGGCTGCGGCCAGGTCGCGCGCAATCCCGCGCACGCCCATCGCGTCCTGACGGTTGGGCGTGACCGCAATGTCGAACACCGGGTCGTCGAGACCGGCATAAGCGGTGAACGAAGCGCCCACCGGCGCGTCGTCCGGCAGCTCGATAATGCCGCTATGATCGTCGCCGAGCTCGAGCTCGCGCGACGAGCACATCATCCCCCGGCTTTCGACCCCGCGGATTGCCGCCACCTTGAGCGTGAGGTCGCTTCCCGGAATGGAAGCGCCCGGCGGCCCGAACACGCCGAGCATTCCCGCGCGCGCGTTGGGCGCGCCGCACACGACCTGGACCGGACCGTCACCGGCATCGACGGTAAGCACCTGCAGTTTGTCGGCCTGCGGATGCTTGTCGGCCGTCACCACCCTCGCAACCTTGAACGGGGCGAGTGCTTCAGCGGGATTGGACAGCCCCTCGACCTCAAGCCCGATCGCGGTCAGCTTGTCGGCGATCTCTTGGGCCGAAGCACTGGTTTCGAGATGGTCTTGCAACCACGACAGGCTGAATTTCATGCGCCGACCCCGCCCGAGAGCGTCGGCACGTCAAGCGCGCGGAAGCCGTAATGCTTGAGCCAGCGAATATCGCCGTCGAAGAAGGCGCGCAGGTCGTCCATCCCATATTTGAGCATCGCCAGCCGGTCGATCCCGCAGCCAAAGGCAAAGCCTTGCCACTCGTCGGGATCCAGACCCGCGGCACGAAGCACGTTGGGGTGGACCATGCCCGAGCCGCCGAGCTCCATGAACGCTTCGCTTCCGCCAAGCACCCGCCGGCCGTTCACCAGCGTACAGCCAACGTCGATCTCCGCCGAGGGCTCGGTGAACGGGAAATAGCTGGGGCGCAGCCGAAGAACGATGTCCTCACGCTCGAAAAAGGCCTTGAGGAACGTCTCGAGTGTCCACTTGAGATGGCCGAGGTGGATGTCGCGGTCGATGACGAGCATTTCCACCTGGTGGAACATCGGCGTGTGGGTCGCGTCGCTGTCGGACCGATAAACGCGTCCCGGCATGATCGAGTAAATTGGCGGCGGCTGCGACGTCATCACCCGGACCTGGACCGGGGACGTGTGGGTGCGCAGCAGCTTCGCCTCTTCCTCACCTGGCCGCCGCTCCAGATAGAAAGTGTCCTGCATCGCGCGGGCCGGATGGTCCTTGGGGAAGTTGAGCGCGGTGAAGTTGTGCCAGTCGTCCTCGATCTCCGGCCCCTCGGCGACCGAGAAGCCGAGGTCGGCGAAGATCTCGGCAAGCTCGTCCATCACCTGACTGACGGGATGGACCGTGCCCTGCGGCGCTTCCGGCGAAGGCAGCGACAGATCGATCTTTTCGGTCGCAAGCCTGCGCTCTAGCTCGGCCGCCTCGAGCGCGGCCTTGCGTGTGGCGAGCGCTTCGCTGACGCTTTCGCGCAGTGCGTGGATCTTCGGCGCTTCCGACGCCCGGGTCGCGGCATCCATTGCACCAAGCGACTTGAGCTTGGCGGTGATCTCGCCGGATTTGCCGAGCAGCTTCACGCGCAGCGCGTCGAGCGCCTGCAGGTCGGGCGCTGAGGCAATCTGGTCGATGACATCGTCGCGGGCCATGGCGCTCGGGCCTTAGCCGCGCTGCCTTAGAAAATGCAAAGGCCTAGCCCGCGACGAACGGGAAGGGCGAAATGCTCTTGCGGGTGCGGTCGACCGACAGCATCCGCCCCGCCGGCGGTGTGGCGCGATAGGCGCAATCGAGCCTCGGGCAGATCGTGCACGCCGGACCGACCGGACTGACCGGCGCCTTGGCGAGGTCGTAGACATCCGCGCAGGAGAGCTTGTGGGCGTGGCGGATGTCGCAGCCGAGCCCGACCGCTAGAAGGCCGGTGGCAAAGTCGGTCTTGATCGGCCGCTCCACCGTGCGCGAAACGGTGAAGAAGCGTTGGCCATCGGGTGTCTCGATCAGCTGCGTGACCGCCTGGCCGGGCGACTGGAAGGCGAGGTGCAGGTTCCAGCGCGGGCACGTCCCGCCGAAGCGCGAGAAGGGGAAATTTTCGCCGGCATAGCGTTTCGAGATGTTCCCGGCCGGATCGACCCGAAGCATGAAAAAGGGCACTCCGCGCGCGCCCGGGCGGTTGAGGGTGGTGAGCCGGTGGGCGACCTGCTCGACATTCGCACCATATTCGCCGGTCAGCCGGTCGATCGAATAGCGATAGCTTTCCGCGCTGGCGAGGAAGCGCCCGTACGGCATCATGATCGCCCCGGCGGCATAGTTGGCGAGGCTCATATACAGCAGCTGGCGGATGCCCTCGTCGGGCGGCCCGGCTTCGGCGACCATGCGCTCGATCACCTGGGCGAATTCGACGAGAGCAAGCTGGTAGGCGAGCGCGAAGGTCCGGTTCTCGGGCCGCAGCTGCGAGGAGATGCGGAACAGCCGGCGGTCAGCTTCATAGGCCTGGCTGACCTCGCCGAGCTCGGCCTGCGGGACGACCGCGACGGTGATTCCCCAGGCTTCCTTGAGCCGCCGCCGCATCGGCCCCGCCATCGACAGCGGATCGCTGAGCGCTCCGCCCAAAGTCTCGGCCGCCTCCTCGAGCTCGGGATAATGGTTGCGGTGCTGCTGGATGTAATCGCGCACCCAGTTTTCGGGGGTGACGATGGCGCGGGCGTCTCCGGCATTGGCCAGCGTCGGGTTGCGCTGGGCCTCCTTGACCGCGCGATAGAGGCGCGAGACCGCATCAGCGATGGAGGGCGCGTTGCTGGCCAGCTCGGCGAGCTCGTAGCGCGGCACGCGAAGGTCGCTCAAAAGCGCATCGGAGAAAATTTCGGCGAGTGCTTCGGGCGTGGTGCGCATTCCTCCGCCCGCGGCGAACTCCCGCACGTCGATCTCGTATAGCTCGGCGAGGCGCAGCAGCAGGGCCGCGGTGACGGGCCGCTGGTTGCGCTCGAGGTGGTTGAGATAGCTCGGGCTGATCCCGAGGCTATGGGCCATGTCGGTTTGCGACAGCTGGCGGTCGCGGCGCAGCCGGCGGAGGCGGTGACCGAGGAAGAGCTTGGCGGACATTCAGCGCGGTCTGTCAACTTTGCTCACGCGCAACAAGTCAAGATTTGACAAAGGCACAATTTTTGCCGGTGCCGTTCGCGGCCCTGCGTGTTCTTTTCCCACCAATGCCGAGACGGGTGTTGCTGGAGGATCGCGATGACAAGTTTTGACCAATGCGTTGCCGCGCCGCGCGGTCGGTTCGACGGCATCGAGCGGCCTTACAGCGCCGAGGACGTGCTGAAGCTGCGCGGTTCGATCCCCATCGAGCATACGCTCGCGCGGCGCGGAGCGCTGCGGCTATGGGAGCTGCTGCACCAGGAGGAACCGGTGCGGGCTCTGGGTGCGCTTTCCGGCAACCAGGCGATGCAGATGGTCCGCGCGGGCCTTTCCGCAATCTATCTTTCCGGCTGGCAGGTTGCGGCGGATTCGAACGCGGCCGGCTCGATGTATCCCGATCAGTCGCTCTATCCCGCCAATTCGGGGCCCGAGCTTTGCCGCAAGATCAACAGGACGCTCGCCCGGGCCGACCAGATCGAGCATCTCGAGGGCGGAGCGAAACGCGATTGGTTCGCGCCGATCGTCGCCGACGCCGAGGCCGGCTTCGGCGGGCCGTTGAACTGCTTCGAGATCATGAAGGCCTATATCGAAGCTGGCGCGGCGGGCGTGCATTTCGAGGACCAGCTCGCTTCCGAGAAGAAGTGCGGGCATTTGGGCGGCAAGGTGCTGATCCCCACACAGGCGGCGATCCGCAACCTCGATGCGGCCCGCCTCGCCGCCGATGTCGGTGGCGTCCCCACCATCCTTGTTGCCCGCACCGACGCCGAAAGCGCCAAGCTGATCACCAGCGACGTCGACGAGCGCGACCGGGCCTTCATCACCGGCGAACGCACGAGCGAGGGCTTCTTTCGGCTCAAAGAGGGGAGCGGCCTCGACCATTGCATCGCGCGCGGCTTGGCCTTCGCGGCCCACGCCGATCTGCTCTGGTTCGAGACCAGCCACCCCGACCTCGACGACGCGCGCATCTTCGCCGAGGCGATCCACGCCCGCTATCCGGGCAAGCTGCTGGCCTACAATTGCTCGCCGAGCTTCAACTGGAGAGCGAAGCTCGACGAGGCGACAATCGCCAGCTTCCAGCGGGAGCTGGGCGCGATGGGCTACAAGTTCCAGTTCGTCACGCTCGCCGGCTTCCATAGCCTCAACCATGCGATGTTCGAGCTTGCGTCCGATTACCGCGAGCGCGGCATGGCCGCTTATTCCGAGTTGCAGCAGGCCGAGTTCGCAAGCGAAGCGGCCGGCTACACCGCGACCCGACACCAGCGCGAGGTCGGCACCGGCTATTTCGACGCGATCGCCAGCGCCGTTTCAGGCGGCAGCTCGTCCACGGTGGCGCTCAGCGAGTCGACCGAAGCTGCGCAATTCGTGGCCGCCGAGTAAGGAGAAAGCGAAGATGGGACAGCGTTACTGGGTCGTCGGCGGCGAATTTTCCGACTGCCGCTTCAAGGAGCTCGAGCCGGGCACCGAGGTTGTCCACGGTCCCTTCAATGACGAGCTTCACGCGCGCATGGAGTGGCAGCGCCTGACCTTCCGCGACCGCTGCGCGGCGACCGAGCGTTACTCGATCTGCGTCGAGCCGACCGTCCAGTGACCGAGGTGATCGACCGGCAGCGGATCGTCGCCGAGCCGTCGAGCGTGCGCGGCGCCGACGAGGTGCTGACCGAGGGCGCGCTCGACTTCCTCGCCGAGCTGCATGAGCAGTTCGACG
>DATLGK010000104.1:0-4945 GCA_035540475.1 Sphingomicrobium sp. | reverse complement strand
GCCGCCACCCTGACCGCCGCCTTGGCCGCCACCCTGACCGCCGCCCTGGCCACCGCCCGTGGTGCCGCAGGTGTGGTTGCCCCCGCCGACAGTGATTTCATCCTGAACTGCTTCACCGCCGGCACCGCAGCCATTGTTGCCGCCGCCGTTGCCTCCCCCACCGCCTTCGACCCAAACGGGGTGGTTCACATATTGCTCGACATGGCAGGTCCAGCTGTACGTCACGTCATGCTGGAAGCGCGTTTCGACGTCGTACAGCGTATTGTCCCATTCGGTTCGGTCGAAAGTCGCCCACGCCCATAGGTTGGGGCTTCCGCCGTTCCGGGAGAAGGCTCCGCTGGTGCCGAGGAAGCCGACATAGCTCCACGCGGTCGGGACTGTTGTGTCAGCCCGGTAATTGATGTTGCGATCGCTGCCCGACACCGGGGCCGGGGTCGTCGCCTGCACGTCGACGTCGGTGACCGACGTGCGATACGATGCGTCGATTGCATATTTTGTGTCACAGATCTGCTGCATCTGCGCGAGCGTAAGAGCATTGGGATCGCTGGCTGCGGCGGGCGCGGCCCAACCCGGCGCGCTCATGAGCGAAATCGGCGTAAAGGAAGTGCTGACGAGCGCCGCAGCGCCGATGAATGCACGGAATTTCATGGCTGTTTTGCCCCCCGTCCCGGATGAAAGATGCTGACCGAGCGCGGCGATGGGACGAATCGGCTGCGCTAAATTCCCGTTAACGCAGGTGCCGATAACGACGTAAGTTACCGAACGTTAAGCAGATCATTGATCTTCGGGTTTGGGGGCCGGCTGCGCGGGTGAAAATTTCGGCGTGGCCGGCTAGTCACCGCGCGGCGAGCGCAAGTCCTGCGATCAGGCCCAGAACCAGCGCCACGCCGATAACGGCCGCGATCGCGGCGTCGCGCTTCTGGCGCTGCTCGCGCAGCCGCTCCTTCTCGGCGCGGCGGCGGCTTTTCTCGAGGAAGAATTCCTCCCAGTCCTCCATCGGACCGGGTTGCTCGGTTATTTTCCGCTGCGATGCAAGCGTCAGGCGGTAACGACCGCGGGTCCTGCCGACGCCGGGGGCGGGGAAGCGCTGGCAGATGCGCGGGCCGCGAAATCCTCGGCAAGCTTGGCGTGCCAGGCGCGCGCCGTTTCACTGATCGCGCGCTGCGCGGCGAGCCGCTCCTCAACCGCCCGGCGGCGATAATAACGCTCGTTCGATTCCACCCGGTCCCCCTCCGCTAGAGAACGAGATCACCATCGCCCGCAAAGGCTAAGAGATGGTTAATATCCACAGCTGGCCCCCGCCGGTGCTGCGACTCGCTACCGTAACAATAAGAGTCCCGGGTTGGAACAGCTTTGTCACCGCGGCGAGCGCTGTAACGGCCGCCACCCGCTTAGTCGTTGAAACCTAACGACTCGCCGCTCGTTGAAACGGCAAATGGTTTTGAAGGACGATTCTATGCTGACCCCATTCGAACCGCGCCGGGAGCCGTTCAACCCGAGCGCGCGCGGCTATCATGCCGTGTATCACGACGGCGAAATCAACCACTGCCCCGGGTGCGGGCGCACCCATTGGCTGATCGGCCGCGTCTCGGCCGAATGCGCCTTCTGCTCGACTGCCCTGCCGCTCAAGGAAGCGCTGTGCCAGGGCCCCGCGCCGGCGCCGGTTTTCTGGGCCGGGCGGCGACCCTGCTACGCGGAGTTGAACGCGGCTTAACCGGCTGAGTAATTCTCCTTATTTTCCAACGGGCGGCGCTGGTATATGGTGCCGCCCATGATCCATATGCCGAACGTCCCCCGGGCCATGCTGTGCGCGCTCGCGCTCGGCCTTTGCGCGTCCCCCGCTTCTGCCGGCGGCGCGTCGAACTTCACTCTGGTCAACGGGACGGGCGCAGCGATGGCCGAGCTCTCGATCCGGCGCGCCGGCAGCCAGGACTGGAAGTCGCTTGGTTCGGCTCCGGCGCCCGGCGCGCGCACGGCGGTCCAGTTCAGCGATCCCGATTGCGCGTTCGATATTCGCGCCAAGGTCGGCGCGGCGGCCGTCACCTGGGCCGGGGTCAATCTTTGCGACGTGAAGTCCGTGACTCTGAATCGCGACGATTCGGCAGGCGCGTGGGTCGATTACGACCAGTGATGACGCCGCGCCGGCGAACCGGCGCACGATAGGGCCCCCCGGCAATCGCCGGCTCGGCCGGGCGTACCGCATCGAGCAGCTTGGCGCCGGCCAGGAACACCACGCCGGTGCAGGCCAGCGCGAGCAGCCAGCCGGAGACCCCCGGATAAGCATCGAGGTAGTGGCGGCCGCGTTCGACCGCGCCGATGGCGATGGCATAGATCACCAGCCACGCTTCGAAGCGCGTCTTGATCTGGAAGAGCCGGCCAATCTTTTTCAGCATCGCCATTCGTTAATCGTGAACGAATCGACGGCAGTTTTGAGCCGAAAATCTCCTAAGCGATAGGGTTAAGATCGTGGTAAGGAGTGGAAGCTGTCCCGGAACGGGATTCCGCGTCAGGCAAGCTGCGTCAGGTCGAGCGCTTCGAGCAGCGCTGCGCGCGCGCGTTCGATGTCGCGGATCAGCGCCGCTTCCTGCAGCGCGTCGGAAGCGATCTCGTCGGGCCAATGCGCCTCGATCACCTCGGACAATCGGTCGAGCTTCGCCTCGTCGACCAGGAAGCGCGGATCGACCGCCTCCGGCTCTGCCACCACCCGCAGCCTGAGGCACGCCGGACCGCCGCCATTGGCCATCGACTGCCGCACGTCGACCAGCTCGACCCGGCGGATCGGGCCGCTGCCGGCGATGTGCCGCTCGATCCAGCGCCAGACCGACGGGGTTTCCCTCGCTTCCATCGGCACGATCAGGGTCGGCTCGCCGCCCGGCGGCGTCACCAGCTGCGCGTTGAACAGATAGGATTTGACCGCATCTTCGAGCGGCACGTCGGCGGCGCTGACCTCGACATATTCGAAGCCCGGCACCGCCTTCGCGCACGCGTCGAGCAGCGCCGCCTTGTCGGCGAACGCCTGCTCGTGCGCGAACAACACCCGCTCATTGGCGACGGCGACGACGTCGTTGTGGAAGGCGCCGGCGGCGATTGCTTCCTCGGACTGCTGGACGAACAAGGTGCGGTCGGGGTCGAGCCCGTGGCGGCGCGCGATCGCGCGCGATGCCTGGACATGCTGGCGGGCAGGGAAGGGGCCGCCCGAGATGCCGTAGACGAAGACCTCGACCCCCGGCTGCCCATGCCCGGTGCACAGCCGCATATGATTGGCCGCGCCTTCGTCCCCGAACGCCGGCGGCACCGGCTCGTGGACCTGGAAGCGGTCCTGGTCGCCGAAGGCGAGGCGCAGCTGCCGCAGCGTGTTGGGCCATTCGTGGCTGCGGTGCGGCATGGTGCGCAAATTGGCGACGGTCAGGTGGCATTTGCCGTCGGCTGTGTCCGGGGCGGGCGAGACGGTCGCGGCGTTCGCCGCCCACATCGCCGAGGCGGAGATGGCGGCGGCGGCGAGCGGTGGGTCCGCCTCCTCGAAGCTGGTTGAAAGCGCTTCGAGCCAGGGCCGGTCGGGGCGCGGATGGGGAAGGAAGATGCCCTGCGCAAGGCCGAGCGCGAGGTTGGCGCGCATCTTGTCGAGGCCCTGCAAGGCGGCCGCCCGCGGCTCCGAAACGTGGCCGGCGTTGACGGTCGAGGCGATGTTGCCGAGGCTGAGGCCGGCATAATTGTGGCTGGGCCCGACGATCCCGTCGAAATTGATCTCGGTGAGCGGCATCAGCGCGCGACCGCGACCAGTTCGTCGCCGATGTCGACCTCGAGCAGTTCGGCAGCCTTGCGGTCGATGCACAGCCCATTCTTGGGCAGGCGCTTGACCGCCGCGCAGCAGGCGCGAAATTCGGCCAGCCGGCCCGCCGCGACGAGCATTTTTGTGCGTCCGCCGTCACCGATCTCGCCAACCTTGTCGACCCGCGACTCGCGCACGGTGCGGATCTGGTCGGTGGGCGCGGTGACGGTCGGGCCGCCGTCGAAAATGTCGACGTAGCGGTCGTAGACGAAGCCTTCCTCCTCGAGCATGCGCAGCGCCGCGCGGCCGCTCGGGTGCGGCTGGCCGATCACCGCGCGCGCGCTGTCGGCGAGCAGAGCGACGTAGATCGGCGTTCTCGGCATCAGGTCGGCGATGAATTTGGTGCCGTGGACGGCGTTGAACTCATCCGCTTCGGGGAAGCTCATGTCGAAGAATTTGCCGGCGAGCGCGTCCCAGAACGGCGAATTGCCGGCCTGGTCCATCACTCCGCGAAGCTCGGCCAGCGTCCGGTCGCCGAAGCGTCCGCGGTGCAGTTTCATGAACAGATAGCGGCTCCGCGCGAGCAGGCTCCCCCAGCCGCCGGCGCGCAGCTGCGGGTGAAGGAACAGCCCGCCGACCTCGGACGAGCCTTCAAGATCGGTGGTCAAAGTCAGGAGCTGGTTGCGGAAGGTCTTGCCGAGCTCGGGGCTCGACTGGGTGAGCGTGCTGAGGTGATAGGAATAAAAGGGCTGGACGACGCCGACCTGGCCGAACACCTGGCACGTTCCGCGGATGGTCTTCGCGGCCGGGTCCTCGAGCACGAACATGTAGAGGTCGCCCTCCTGGCGGTCCTCCGCGCGGGCGAAGCTCGCTTCGGACCGCGCCAGCTTGGCGACCAAGGTTGCGCGTTCGGGCGGCAGGTTGGTGAACCCGCCGCCGGTGAGCTTGGCCATTTCGTAGATCGCCGCGAAATCCTCGCCGCGCGCCGGTCGGACGCGAAAGCTCATGCCGCCTCCGCCGCCAGCCGCATAATGGTCAGCGCCGACAGCGCGGCGCGCTCCTTCAGGCTCTCGACGATCAGAAATTCCTCCTCGCTGTGGATCTTGCCGCCGCGCACGCCCATCGTGTCGACCACGGGCACGCCGCAGGCAGCGATATTGTTGCCGTCGCACACCC
>DATLGK010000103.1:0-3603 GCA_035540475.1 Sphingomicrobium sp. | reverse complement strand
GGGCCGGCGGTGGCGGCGTCGTCTGACAGGCCGAAATTGCGACCGTCGCGGCGGCCAGGAACGCAATCCGTTTCATTGTTTCCACTCCCTTTGTTCAAATCGAAAACCCCCAACCGACAACGAAGTCGTTGCGGGTGCGTTCCGTGCCTTAGCGGCGGTCGCGAGTGATGCAACGGCGTGCCGGTGAGCCGTGCTTCCTAACGGGCGAGCATCGCCTTGATGCCGCGCGCCGCCTGGCGCAGGCGCTGCTCGTTCTCGACGAGGGCGATGCGGACGAAGCCTTCGCCTTCTTCGCCAAAGCCGACACCCGGGGCGACGGCGACGCGAGCCTCGGTCAGCAAGCGTTTCGCAAATTCCATCGAGCCGAGCTCGCGGAAGCGATCTGGGATCGGGGCCCAGGCGAACATGCTCGCCTGCGGAACGGGGATGTCCCAGCCGGCGCGGGCGAAGCTTTGGACGAGGGTATCGCGGCGCTTGCGGTAGAGCGCGCGATTGGCTTCGACCACGTCCTGCGGGCCGTTGAGCGCGGCGACGGCGGCTGCCTGGACGGGCGTGAACGCGCCATAGTCGAGATAGGATTTGACCCGCGCCAGCGCCTCGATCAGCCGGGCATTGCCGACGGCGAAGCCGATCCGCCAGCCGGCCATCGAATAGGTCTTGCTCATCGAGGTGAACTCGACCGCCACGTCCTTGGCGCGCTCGACCTGGAGGATCGACGGCGTGGGCGTCGGCCCAAAATAGATTTCGGCATAAGCGAGGTCGGAAATGACGATCAGCTCATGCTCGCGCGCGAAGCCAACGAGACGCTCGTAGAAGGCAAGGTCCGCGACATAAGCGGTCGGGTTCGAAGGATAGCCGACCACCAGCACCTTGGGCCGCGGCACGGTGTAACGCATCGCGAGCCGCAGCCGTTCGAAGAAATCCTCTCCCGGCGCTGCCGGGATCGAGCGGATCGCGGCGCCGGCGATGATGAAGCCGAAGGTGTGGATCGGATAGCTGGGATTGGGTGCCAGCACGACATCGCCGGGCGCGGTAATCGCCTGGGCTAGGTTGGCGAGACCCTCCTTCGATCCAAGCGTGACGATTACCTCTTTGTCCGGATCGAGCGTAACGTCGAACCGGCGTTGGTAATAGGCCGCCTGCGCCTTCCTCAGACCGGGAATTCCCCGGCTCGCGGAATAGCGGTGCGCATTGGGCTTGGCCGCGACCTCGCACAATTTGTCGATCACATGGCGCGGCGGCGCGCTGTCGGGATTGCCCATGCCGAGATCGACGATGTCCTCGCCGCGCGCGCGGGCGGCGGCCTTCATCGCGTTCACTTCGGCAAAGACGTAGGGCGGAAGGCGGCGGGTGCGGTAGAATTCGTCGGACATGGCCCGCTCCCTTGGGAGCAGCGCCACGAGGACGCAACCGCTCATTCCGACGAACGTTTCAGGCGCGTCGTATATCGCCATTCCCGGGGAAACCAAGGGAGAGCAGAGATGCGCAAAACACTTCTGACTTTGCTGACATCGACCGCGCTTCTGGCCGGCTGCAATACCGTGCGCGGGGTCGCGGCCGACATCGAATCGGTGGCCGCGGCCTTCGACCCGGCGCGAACCTACACCGTGTGCGGAAGCTATGGCCTCGTCGATCGCAACGGCGACGGCCGCATCAGCCGCGACGAGTGGCTGGCCTATGGCGGGCCGCAATTCGCCGCCTGGGACCTCAACGGTAACGGCCGTATCGGTCGCGGCGAATTCGCCAATTGCTGGTACGGCGGCGGCTTCGCGACGACCTACAACCGGGTCAATTGGGAGCCGGCGTTCAACGCCCTCGACCTCAACCGCGACGGGGTGATCACGCCCAACGAATTCTTCAGCGTCAGCGCGTGGGCGAGGCTCGATCCGGCCGGCACCGGCTACATCAGCGCCTGGCCCTGGACCTGAGACCTAGCGGCCGAGCAGGGCGTAAGTACGTCGGAAGGCGCGTGTTTCGGCCGCGGTGAACGCGAGTTCGGGCGCGCGCTCGGCATTCTCCGGCACGCCGGTCACGAAATAGGCGATGCCGCGGCCGCGCGCGCGGTCGATCCACAGGCCGGCCTTGAGGCCGTAGGCGTCGCCGGCGTGTCCGACCAGCACGGCGCCGCGGGTCCCCATGTCGTCGCGGCAGCCGGGGAAGCTGGTCGGGATTTGCTGGGCGCCGAGACCGAAGCTGCAATAGAAGCCGCCGTCGGTGACGCCGTTGCTGCCGGTCGAACGCCATACCGGGGTCAGCATCATGTCGACCGAGCGCGGGGAAAGGATGCGCACGCCGTCGAGCGTCCCGCCGTTGAGCAGCATCCGCCCGACGCGGGACAGGCCGCGGACCGATATGCGCAGGCCGCCCTGCGGCGAGAATAGCGCGCCATTCTCGCCCAGTTTCCACCGCGACAGGTCGCACCGCTCGCCTTCGCGGACGAATACGGGGCAGTCGGGGCGGCGACCGTGCAAATCGTCGCGCACGGGCTTTCCGCTGGCGTCATTGAGTTGGACCGCGCGGGCGACGGCGGCATCGCTGCAGGTTGGCCAGTTGAAGCACGCGTCGAGCTTCATCGGCGCCAGCACCTCGCGGCGCATCCAGATGTCGAAGCGCTCACCAGTAACCATCTCCATGATCGAGGCGATCAGCGGGTAGTTGGTGTTGACGTAGCGGAAATAATGGTCGCCGGGCCCGTGATCCTGATCCCAGTTGCTCGGGTCCTGCATCAGCGCCCGGAGCGAGCCGCCGAGCGGGACGACATAATTGTCGTCATGCTCGCGCACCGAGCTGGTGTGCGATAGCAGCATGGCGAGGGTGATCGGCCGGTCGGGGAATTTCGGGTGGCGCAGCGGCCAGCTGAGCCAGCGCGACACGTCGCTGTGGAGGTCGAGCTTGCCGGATTCGACCAGTTTCATCGCGCCGATGGCCACCACCAGCTTGCTGATCGAGGCGACGCGAACCGGATCGTCGGGAGTGACCAGGCGCCCGGATTGCGGGTCGGCGAGGCCTTCCGCGAAGCTTGCGATCTCGCCGGTTCGGCTAAACGCGACTCCGGCCTGAGGGTGAAGCGGCGGGCTCGGCTGCGGCACGGTCGCGCAGGCGGCGAGCAACATGGCGAGGGTGAGAGGAATAAGGCGCATCGCCATGACGCTAGTCCCGATACTGGGGCAATGACCAGCCGCGAGCGATGGCAGCGGCGCGAAGCGCGAAGCCGGCGGCGAAGGCAATCGCTGCTGCGGCCCAGGGAGTAAGGCCGAGGAGCGACAGCGCGACGAACAGCCCCGAGGCAAGCGCGGCCGCGGTCACGTAAAGCTCCGGCCGCATCAGGATCGAGGGCTCGCCGGCGAGCACGTCGCGGATGATGCCGCCCGCGCAGGCGGTCAGCACCCCCATTCCGAACGCCGGTACGGGCGCCACTCCGAAGCCGAGCGCCTTGGCCGCGCCATAGGCCGAGTAGGCCGCGAGGCCCGCGGCGTCGAACCACAACAAGGCTCTGCCCGCGAACCAGCGGCGGCTAGCGAGCCAGACGATCAGTGCAGCGGCGATGCAGATCAGCAGCGTCGCATTGGTGCGAACCCAGAAGACCGGCGCGCCGATCAGCAG
>DATLGK010000102.1:0-4970 GCA_035540475.1 Sphingomicrobium sp. | reverse complement strand
GCGGTGCGCGCGGCGCGTCTTGGTTGCGGCCGGCGTCAAAGCGAGGCGCAGCGGCATGTAGCGCAGGACCAGCAGCACGGCGGTAAATTTGGCCACGGCGAGGACGAGCAAGAGCGTCAGCAGCTCGCGCAGGCTCGGTTCCGGCCGCCAGCCGCCCATGAACAGGTCGAACCAGAAGCGGAGAAGGTCAGGAAAGGCGGCGAAGATCGCAAGCGTGCCAATCAGCACCAACAGCGCCCAGTGGAGCGCGACGTCGTGATAGGCGTCGCTCGCCTGCGTCGCGACGGCGACGATCTCGCCGTCGGTTTTCGCCTCGACCGCGGCGGCGGCGGCTGGGCGCGTCGAGGCCCCAAAGGAGAATGGCGAGGTCGCCGCTGTCGAATCGTCCACGCCCGCGCCGCCGCTTACCCTGGGCCCTATAGCGCCTCCCGAAGGAGCGCCGCCCCATCGACATCAGGACGAAGAGAGCAACCATCCCCCAGAACAGCAGCGGGACAAAGGAAGGCCCGTCGTCCCTGCGCGCCTCTTGGGCTTCTTCCGCCCGGGCGACATTGCGAGCGGCCTCTTCGGCCGGAAGGCTCATCTGCTTGATGATCTCATCAGCGCCGGCCTCGATGCCCCCGGCCATGTCGCCAGCCTTGAAGCGTGGCAGGATGGCGTTGCGGATGATTACGCTCGACACCGCGTCGGTCAGGAACACGCGGGCGCCGTAGCCGGTCTCTATGCGCACCTTCTTCTCATTGGGCGCGACGAGCAGGATCACCCCGTCATCCTCACCCTCGCGGCCGATCCCCCACTCGCGCCCGAGCCTATAGCCATAATCCTCGATCGTCCGGCCTTCGAGGCTGTTGACGGTCGCGACCACCAACTGACGGCCGGTCTGCACCTCGAGCGCAGCGAGCCGCGATTCCAGCTGCGCACTCTGCTCGGGGCGCAGCAGTCCGGCCTGATCGACGACACGTCCCGTCAGCTGCGGGAAGGTCTGGGCGAACGCGGGGGCGGCGAGGCAAAACAGCAGCGTCAGTGCGAGCGCGGCGAAGCAGTCCCGCAACCTCGTCTGGATCGCCACGCCGCTGCGCCCCTCGCGATGCCGGCGAGCCAGCACCTCAGCTCGCGTTGAAATCGACTTTGGGCGCGTCCTGCGAGCCCGCCGCCGCTTCGAACGGCACTTTCGGCTTGGCTCCGTAGAAAATCCTCGCGCCGATCGCGTCGGGGAACGTGCGGATGGTCGTATTATACTGGCGCACCGCTTCATTATAATCGCGGCGCGAAACGAGGATCGAATTCTCTGTCCCCTCGAGCTGCGCCTGGAGCGTCAGGAAATTCTGGTTGGACTTGAGATCGGGATAGCGCTCGAAGGTGGCGAGCAGCCGCCCCAGCGACGAGCCAAGCTGCGCCTGAGCCTGCTGGAACTGCTGCACTTTGGCCGGATCGCTAAGATCGTCTGCACTGAGCTGGATGCCCGTCGCGCGGGCGCGTGCATTGGTCACTTCGGTCAGGACCTGGCGTTCCTGGTCGGCATAGCGTTCCACCGTCCGGACGAGGTTGGGGATGAGATCGGCGCGGCGCTGATATTCGCTCTGGACATTACCCCAGGCGGCATTGACCCGTTCCTCGGCGGTCGGAACGGTGTTGAGCCCGCAGCCGGCGAGGCTGATCGCAGCCAGCGGCGCAAGCAAACCGAAACGGCGAATTGCGGTCATTCGATTCCTCCCAGCGTCACGTCGCCGCCATAACTAGGCGGGGAGCCGACCGGTTTCAATGCTGTCCTAAAACAGCAACACAGCGGCGCCGACTCTCACTTCGGCTTGCCGGTGTAGCCGGCCGCCTTGCGCAGCGCCTCGGCGTCCATCACGTAGCCGTCGCTGACCACGGTCACCACGCGGCGCAGCGCACCGAGCTCCCTCGACACGTCGCCGTCGACGAGGACCAAATCGGCTTCCTTACCGACGACGATCGAGCCCGTGCGCTTGTCCGCACCGACGACCCGCGCCGGAATGATGGTCGCCGTCTGCAGCGCCTGGGCGGGCGTCATGCCCGCCTGCTGATAGAGTTCGAGCTCGCGCACCAGCTCGATCCCCGACCCGTCGGTGCCGGCGACGACGGTCACTCCGGCCTTGTGCAACAGTCCGACCAGCTCGCGCATCTTGCCGTAGCTCTTGCGGTAATCGTCACGGGTGAAGCCCTCGGCGAGCGGATAGCCGCCGGCCTTGAACGCGCGGTCGAGCACCGGTGAGATGATCCCCATGTAAGGGACATAGGCCGGCGCCGGAGTGCCGCCGTCCATGGTCAGCATGGATTCGAAGATCACCAGGGTCGGGTCGACGATCGTCCCGCGCTGCTTCAATTCGGCGATGAAGGCGCGCATTTCGGGCGCGTTCCAGTCGACGTCCTTGGCGACCCGCGCCGGACCGGCGATGCGTTCGGCGGTGTTCGCCTTGTCGACGATTTCCTTGGGCATCGCCTGCATGACGACGAAGTTGAGGTGCGTGAGCTCGTCATAGCCGGCGCGCACCGCCTCGAGCGGCCTCATGGTCGCCGGGACGTGACCATGGACGTGGAGGCCGAGCCGCTTCGCCTCGGCCGCCGCCGGCGCAATCCAGGCCGGATTCATCGAAGTGTAGAACTTCACGCCCCACAGGCCGGCATCCTTGATCTTGCGTACCGCGGCGATGGTTTCCGCTTCGCTGGTCACGGTCATCGAGCCTTGCGCGGCAAGCGGATCCTTGCGGTCGACGATCGCGGAGATGAAGGGCTCGCCCATCAGCAGGTCGCCAGAAGCGCGGCGGGTGGTCACCGATTGCGCCCGGTCGAGCATCGTGCCAGGGCTTCGGAAGCTGGTCATGCCGTTGGCGACATTGGCCAGTACGTCCCAGTCGTCGCCGATATGCATGTGGCTGTCCCAGATGCCCGGGACGAGCGTCTTGCCGCGGCCGTCGATCCGGCGCGCACCAGCAGGCAAAGCGATCGATCCGGCGCGGCCCACGGCGGCGATCTTGCCGTCGCGGGCGAGGACCGCCTGGTTCTTCACGAAGACGCCCTTGTCGGCATCGAACAGCTGGACATTGTCGAACAGCACCGGCGCCTTCGCCTCGGCGGTGAGGAAGCGATGGGCAACGCTGCGCACCTCGGCCGCGGTCGCCGCGTCCTGCATGTCGCGCATCGCCTTGGCATTGGCTTCGAAGCCGGCAGGCATCAGTGACAGCCAGCCGACATCCGCGAAATATTTGTTGTTCTCGTCAAGCCACACCGGGACCGGCGAGGAAAGGATTCCCCGCATGAAGGCGAGCTTCACAGTCTTCGGTCCGGCCGGGCCCTGAATGGCGAGTGTTCCCGCCATAGTGAGCGATGCCCGGCCGCTCGGCAGCAGCTCGACACCGGCCGGCCCCGCAGCCACGAGATGCTCGATCAGCCTCGCATTGATGAGACCCGGGCCGCCGGCCGGAAGGTAGAGCTTTTTCCCGACCGGGGCAGCGCCGGAATCGGCGATGCTCTTCCAGCGCGCGTTGCCGCCATCCTCGACGTAAGACTCCGCGGCATCGCCGGACGGAGTGATCCCGCGGACGATGATTTCGGTCGGTCGGCCGTCGGCGGCATAGCGCACGGTCGCGTCGGTTTCGGTGATCCAGCCTCGCAGCGATTGCGAGTGGCGAAAGGCGATGCGCCCGTCAGCCAGCGGCCAACGCCACATGTCGCCATGCTTTCCGGCATCGGAAACGACCACATAATGCTCGGCCTCTGGACCCGGCTTGAGCAACTGCTCCTTGGGCACGTGCGTGCTCGCGCGAGCCGGCGCTGAAGGCGCCTGGTGCGCCTGGAGTGCGGACAGGCAGAATGGTGCGGCTGCGCCGATCAGCAGCGCATAGACAAGACGACGCGACTCCATGATGAAACTCCCGTGATGCGGCGGGGAGACTGGGAGAGCCGCGAGACCTTGGCAAGTAAGGAAGTGGGGAGCTTCTGTTGCCCGGTGCTCCCCGAACCGCTGGAATCCCCTTCTGTTGCCCGGTGGGGTCCGACCGCGCTTTAGCTTTGTAACGTCAGGCCGTTAGGCCGTCAGTTACGCAGCAAGAGCGAGCGCCTCGTTATCGTTGGCACTTGTGTGAATGAGCCGTCGCGGTGGCTCAATCCGATCGGCAACCGCGTCTTTATTGCACTCGTCGATCCTATTTCGCCCCCATCAACATCCCCACCAACTTTGGCGTGGGGTTGATGGTGGAGGCGCCGGGGTACCGCCCCCCGGGTCCGAAGTGCCTATTCCACGCAGCAATCTACCGACATAGCCGGTTGCCCGGCACTGCCAGAGATAGGGATTTTGCGCGTGAATCTCAAGGATGCGGCTGATATGGGAGGCGCAGCGATTCCGTCTTCAAGGGGTATAAGCACATGAAAAGACTGGCCTTTGTCCTCACTGGCGCGACTGCCCTGGCGCTCGCCGGTTGCAGCGGCGACAATCAGGATCAGGTCACCAATGCCGAGCTCAACCAGCCGGCGACCGACGACCTCAACGAAATGGCCAATCAGGCGGCAATGGACGCCGCGAACGCCGAAGCGGCCGCGCTCGGGGCGCAGGAACAGGCGCTGCGGCAGGAAAATGTCTCCACCGAAAATGTGACTAATCCGACCGACGCCGACGAGCAAAACGTTAGCGGAATGTAACTGCAGCAACGGCCCCGCGGGCGATGAGCGATCAAGCGATCCCCGCGGCGACCCTGATCGTCGTTCGTGACAAGCCCGGGGAAGCGCCCGAGCTGCTGATGGTCGAGCGCGCCGCGGGCATGGCCTTTGCCGCCGGCGCGCTGGTCTTCCCGGGCGGGCGCATCGACGAAGCCGACCGGCGCCTGGCGGCCCGCCTCGGCGTCGATCCCGCGGCCGTTGCGGCGATCCGCGAAACGCTCGAGGAGACGGCTGTCCCGGTCGGAATCTCGCCCCACCCCTCTGCCGATGCCGCCGCCGAGATGCAGCAACAG
>DATLGK010000101.1:0-14620 GCA_035540475.1 Sphingomicrobium sp. | reverse complement strand
AATGCGTTGGAGGAGGACTGGACGGTGCCGCCGACATTGAGCGAACCCTGAACGTTGACGTTCGAGGATCCGCCGTAAGCGTTGCCGCCCCTGCGGCCATTGCCGCCGAACGAGCCGTTCGAGAGTGCCAGCACATTGGTGACATCGGCTTGGCCGCCGGGAGTCACCGAGAAGTAATTGCTGCCGCCGTAGCCGTCGCCGCCGGCACCATCCTCGACGCCCGGCCCACCGTTGCCGCCGAATCCTCTCGCGAGCGCGATATAGCTGTCGGCGCTCAACGTTCCGGCGACCACCGTGTCGGTGTAGCCACCGAATCCTGCGCCGCCGCTGCCGAAATCGCCATCCCAGGCGGCGCCGCCAGCGCCTCCCGAACCGTGCGCGGTGAGCGTGATATCGGCCGCCGACAGGCTGCCTGCCCAAATCTCGAGGCTGACGTCTCCGCCGAAGCCCTCTGCGCCGCGCCCGCCGTGAATGCCGGCCGCGCCGGCGCCGCCATTGCCGTTCGCATTCAGCGTCAGATTGCGAAAGGCCGCGCTGATCGAGGCCTCGTCCTGCAAATAGCTGGTAAGATAGATGGAAGCGGAGCCGCCATAACCTTCGCCGCCGAGGCCGCCCGAGCCATATTCATCCGTCAGGCCGCCGCCGCCCGTGCCTACCGCGCGCAGCCGGGTGCTTCCAGCGACATCGATAGTCCCGCCACCGCTTGCGCCTTCGCCCGCGTCAAAGCTGATCGAACTGTATCCGCCGTAGCCCTGGCCGCCGTAGCCGCCCGCGCCGCCAATGCCGTCAGCGACCAGCGCAAGGTCGCCGCCGACCGATACAGTGCCGCCGTCGAACAGCATGTGCACCGAGCCGCCGTCGCCTGCGCCGCCGAAATAATCGGACGTGCCGCCGGTGCCGTTCGCGAGGAGGTCGGCATTACCGGCGAAGTCGACCGAGCCGCCATAAAGCGCCCAGATGTACGCGCTTCCGCCGGAGCCGTACCCACCATCGCCATCGCCTCCTGGCGAAGCGGCCGCACCGGTCGCCGATGCATTGAGCGTGGCTGGGCCACCGACGCTGACCTTGCCTTCAAGATCCGCGCGTATTTCGACATGGCCGCCAAAAGCATTGCCGCCCGAGCCCCCGTACCCGGAGTCGGCGGTGCCCTGCGCGCTTGCGAGCACGTTGAGGCTGCCCCCGATCGTGACCGTGCCGTTGAATTCGGCGAGCACGGAGGCATAGCCGCCGAAGGAATCGCTGCCGGCGGTGCTTGCTCCCCAGTTCCGTCCCTGCGCGGACGCCGATACGGTGCCTGCGCCGCCGACGGTCACCTGGCCGCTCGATGCGCCGAGCTGCGCCCAGCCGCCGCTGGCCTCGCCCGCGGTGCCGCGAATGGCGTCTTCGGCCCCGAACGCGTCCGCTGACACGCGTGCGTTGCCGGCAATGTCGATCGAGCCGCCTTCGGCCAGGATCGCGGCGATGCCGCCCTGCGCATCGAGGGGCAGCCACACAGACTCATTCGCCACGGTAAAATATCTAAGGTCGTCCGCAGAGACGGTCGCATCGCCGCCGACGCGAATCGTTTCGCCGTCGCGCGCGACGAGGGTCGCAGACCCGAATCCCTGTAGGCTGACGTTGTGCGCGAAGTCGAGGGTGCCGCCGCCGCCGCTGGCTTCGATCCAGCTGCTCGCCTGCGCCTTGACCGACGACGTAAACTCACCGCCCTCGATCTGGATCGCAGCGGTATTGGTGACACCTGCTCCGCCAAGATGGTCATTCACGAACGCGTCGGTGCCGAACACGTTATTGTCGATGCCGAAGCCTGCCGACAGGATGATCTCGCCGTTGACGACCTCAACGCTGCTTGCTTCGTCGAAACCGACGCTGCCGCCCGAAAGCAGCATCGTCATCGCATCGTTCTTGGGGACCGCGACCATGTAGATGCGGTGATTGTCGCCCGCACCGGTGCTCGAGGGTCCGCCGGTAATGCCGGAGTGAACGATGCCGTTCGCGTCGGAACTGCCGACGTCGACCTGAACGTCGAACAAGCCCTGGTTCATGGTCATCGTCAGCTGTTCGGCCGCGACATATGCGGCAGAGCCGTCGACCTTCACCGTTCCGCCTTGCTCGATCCGCGGCGCGACCAGGGCGATGTAACTGTTCTGCTGCAGCGCCTTGATCTGCGCGCCGTCGAGAATCTTGATCGCACCGGCGCCCGATTGCGGCGCCGAAAAAGTGGTGGAGAAGCCGCCGTTGCCAGCGGTGAAATTGTCCGGAATGTACAAGGAAGAGAGCAATAGTCCGCCGACGTCGAAATAGGCGTTGGCGCCAACGACGAAGCCGCCGGGGCTGTAGAACCAGACGTTGCCGCCGGTCGTCTGCGTTCCGTTGACGGTGGACAGGACGGTTCCGTCGAGAAGAATGGTGCGCGTTGGATCCACCGGCACGATCCGGTTCAACACCGTGTAATCGCCAAGCTGGCTGTGGAACTGCGCGCTGTTGCCCGCCGGCAGGAAGTTGATCGTGCCGCTGCCCTGGACGTCGCTCGGCGACCAGTGAATGATCGCCTTGCCGGTGTTGATGCCGATGCTTTCCAGCCCAGGCGTGGAACGGTCGTATGTGACTGATCCGCTGACCGTACTCGGAGTGCCCTGAAACGCCTGTGCCCGGGCCTGCTGCGGAAGCACGATCGCGGTTGCGAGCGCGGCCGTCGCGCAGGAAATGAGCAACGTCTTTCGATTGGCCCGGTACGCGGGCTTTACGCCACTGATCATCGGTAGCTCCATGGCCACAAGCGGGTGGTGAGCGAGACGAGGAAGCGCGGGTCAGGCCGCTTGTTTTCAATGCCGACACGCGTGAGGGGGACGGCTAGAGAGGCGTCGAGCGTGAAGCGGTCGAAGCTCGCCCGAGCGCCCGCGCCGACGGAATTCAAATGGCGGCTGCCGGCGACCACGGACAAGCGGTCGCGGTTCCGCACCATCGCATTGTCCCAAAAGGCATAGCCTTCGACGGCCGGCCTGCGTGCGCTGGTCGGGACGCGGCTGCCGTATCGGATCTCGGCCTGCGTCCCGAAGCCCATGTCGCCAAGCAGCGTGCCGGGATCGTAGCCGCGGCCGACGGTGTAGTTGCCGGCGGAGAATTCCTCGAAGCTGAGCAGTGGCTTCCAGGCATATTGACCGCGTGCGCCCAGCGCCAATCCGAGCTTTGGAATCGGCCGATATTCGCCGAACGCGAGGTAGCGGATGACGACAGCGTCCGAACGTCCTTCAAGACGGCTTGGCGGGACCTCGCCCGGACCGAGGCAGTCGGCTCCGAGCGGACCGCAATCGCCTGTCGCGCCCAGCGCTCGTATCCCTTTGCGCAAATCGACGATCGTGCTCAGCCGCCAGGGGGGTTCGGCAGCGGAAAAGGCGCCGTCACGAAAGTCCGTTGCGACGGCATCGGCGCCGAGCCGAAGCCAGCCGACGCGGAGGCGGTCGCGGGTCAGGGGAAGACCGTCGAGCCGGACCGTCTGGTTGACGATATCCAGGCCGAGGCCGCCACGCAGGTTGGATCCCTGGCGGCGCAGGAACGGATAGCTGACTTCCATCGTGCCCAGCATCGTCCGGGCAAGCACCTTCGCGTCGGGAATGTCAGGACGGGCCCATGCATAAGTGAAGGCACCGCCCGCGCTCAGCCCTTCGGCACCGATCCGGAAATCGTGGCCCAGCTGAAGCGTCTGCTGTTCCTCGAAGTCCGCGGTCGAATAGATTGACAGAGAGGTCCGGTCGCCGAGGCCGGTCAGGCCGAACAGCTGACCGCGGAGCAGGCCACCCCAGCGGCCGAGCGACTCCGACCCTCCGTTCTGCAGGTTGAAATCGGAATAAGCGGGCGTGCGCTGCACCGTGACATCGCCAATCACCTCGCCCGGAGCGGTTCCCGCCGGGCGGAGCGACAGACGGACGGTGTAGCCCGGGAGATCGCTTGCCAGCAGCAGGTAACGCTCGACCTCGAAACGGTTGAACACCGGCTGCGTCGTCAATTTGTTGAGATAGCCGGAAATGACCCTTTCGGCCCCCGTCGCATTGCCGCGAACGCGGACCTGGGTGAGGCGCGCCATCAGTACGTTGAAGCGGACGACGCCATCGCCGATGCGCTGCTCCGGCACCTGTACCGCGGCGATGTAGCCTGCGTTGCGGAGGATGGTCGCGGCACGATCGCGAATGTCGCAGACGACCGAAACCGGAACCTCGCGGCCCACGAAAGGCGACCAGGCAGCCGCCAGTTGCTGCGCGGTCAGGCCTTGCAGATTTTCGAACTCCGCGCCGCGGAAGGTGAAGCGGATCGACCGATATTCGGCCGCGTCGAGTGCACAGGGCGCACGTTCGACGCCGCCTTCAACCTCGAGCCTCGGCGGGCTTGTCACCGCCGGCGGCGTGACCGGTCGCGTGACCTCCTCGCGCGTGGGCGGAAGTACCTGGCTTGCGGATTGGGCGGCCGCATGAGCCGACCAGGGAAAAAGGGCGCTGCCGGCCAGCAGATAAAGACTGCCAGCGCGCAGTTTGCGCCCCGATTGCGTCCGTGAAATCGTACCGAGACTCACCGGGGTGCCCCCTCCCCGTTGCAGAAATTTCCCCGAGTCGCCCCGAAAGAACTGTCCGGATTAGAGCAATTTAACCCGGCCCCAGCAATCGAAATTTAACTTCGTTTGTTTTCTCAGCGTAACGGCGCTGTGCCGAAACGGGAATTTTCCTCGACGCCGGAACGCCTTTCCGCGATGGTTGGAAAATGGCGGAGCAGGACAAGGCTCACAAATTGTCGTGGCCCTGGTGGGCGCCCTGGGCATTGATCGTCGTGGCCGCGACTTCGGGGCTGACGGTCGCCGTCGCGATCTACGATATCCTGTAGCCAAAGCGTGCAGCCAACGCCTCCCGAAGCGGCGATTATCATTACCGGCGAAGCGCTGCCGACTGCGGCGTCCGAGCGCGTTTATCATGTCGAGCGAATCGGCGCCGGCGCCATCGCCAGCGCTCCGAGCCGCGAGATCGACC
The DNA here is from genome assembly GCA_035540475.1 of Sphingomicrobium sp. Taxonomy (GTDB): domain Bacteria; phylum Pseudomonadota; class Alphaproteobacteria; order Sphingomonadales; family Sphingomonadaceae; genus Sphingomicrobium. The sequence goes on along the minus strand of DATLGK010000101.1, from coordinate 9,608 downwards.
AGCTGATCAAGGGCATCGCCGGTGTCCAGCTGTTCCGGCGTTCGGACGCGCGCAGTGGGCATCCCACCGGCCAGGGCGTGACGTTGCGCGCGCTTGGCGGCAATGCCGCGAGCCGTGTGCTGGTGATGCTCGACGGCGTCCCGCAGAGCGATCCGTTCGGAGGCTGGCTCAACTGGCCGGCCTATGACCCTCTGTCGCTCGAGGAGGTACGGGTCGTTCGCGGCGGCGGAAGCGTCACGCACGGCCCGGGCGCCCTTGCCGGGACGATCAGCCTGTCGAGCCGCTCCACTGCGGGGGCTTCGGCCGAGGTGGACGCCGGCAGCCGCGGCGCGCTCGAAGCCGGCGGGCGTGCCGGCTGGCAAGCTGTCGGGGGGCTTGTCTCGCTCGCGCTTCGCGGTGCGCGCGGCGACGGTTTCGTACCCGTCACCGCGGCAACGCGGGGAGCGGTTGACCGGCCCGCTCCCTACCGCCGATGGCTTGCGCGCGGCCGCTATGTCGCGCCGCTCGGCGGCTCGACCGAGATCCAGGCGAATCTGTCGGCGTTCCACGACTGGCGAACCCGCGGGACGGAATTTGGCGAAAACCGCACGAACGGGGTCGACGGATCGTTGCGATTGGTCGGTCGCGGCAGATGGCAGTGGAGCGCGCTCGCGTACGCGCAGTGGCGCAATCTGATGAGTAGCTTCGCCAGCGTGGGCGCGGGCCGCCAGTCGGTGGCGCGCGCATCGCTGCAGGATTCGGTGCCTTCGCACGGGCAAGGGGCCAGCATCGAGCTTCGACCGCCGCAGGCGCGCGGCTATGAATTGCGGCTCGGCGCGGACTTCCGAAGGACGGAAGGCGAATCGCGCGAGCTCTTTTCTTATGTTGCAGGCCTGCCGACGCGGCGGCGCCGCGCCGGCGGGCAAAGCTGGGCCGGCGGAATCTTCAGTGAGGCGAGCGCCGAGCTCGACGGCGTGATGATCACCGGTGGTGCTCGGATCGATCATTGGCGCATCAGCCACGGCCATCTGTTCGAAAAGGTCATCGCCAGCGGGCAGGTGGTCCGCGACGAGCGGGAGCCGGTCCGGTCCGGCTGGCTGCCGACGGCGCGTGCCGGCATTCGCGTTCCGACCGGTCCGATCGAGGTCCGCTCGGCGGCCTATCTCGGCTGGCGCATGCCGACGCTGAACGAATTGTTCCGGCCGTTCCGTGCCGGCAGTGACGCGACGGCTGCCAACCCAAGGCTCGACCCGGAACGGCTCGCCGGGATGGAGGCCGGCGGCGACTTCAACCGCGGCCCGCTGCGTGTGTCCATCACCGGCTTTACCAACCGACTTCGCGACGCGGTCGCCAACGTCACCCTGGGGCAAGGGCCGGGCAATTTTCCCGGCGTCGGCTTTGTCGGCGCGGGCGGCGCGTATCGGCAGCGGCAGAACATCGATGCCGTGCGCGCTCGCGGGGTCGAGGCCTCGGCCGGCTGGGCGAAAGGGCCATGGACCGTGCGCGCGTCGGCGAGCCTCACGCGAGCGCGGGTGGATGCAAGCGGTGCGGCGGCGGCGCTCGACGGTCTGCGTCCCGCGCAGACGCCGGGCTTCGCCGCATCGCTCAGTGCCGGCTGGCAGCGCGGTGCGCGCGGAGCCGAGATCGCGCTGCGCCGCGTCGGCGGTCAGTATGAAGACGACCTCAATACGCGCTTGCTCAAGGCCGCGACGACAGTGGACGGCTCGGTATCCTGGCCCGTCACCCGGCAATTGCGCGTCGTCGCGCGAGCCGAGAATTTGACCAACGCCCTCGTCATGGCGGGCATCGGCAACGACGGTTCGGTCGAGCGAGCGACCCCGCGAACCCTTTGGATCGGGCTTGCGCTGCGCTGAGCGCTATTTGGCGCGCGTATAAAGGAAGGCGGTGATATCGCGCGCGTCATCCGGGCCGACGTTGAGGTCGGGCATGGCGGTGCCGGGCGCTATGTGCTGCGGGTCGCGGATCCAGCGCTGCATATTGTTGGGAGAGTTCGCCAGTCGGCCGCCGATGATGGCGCGCAAGGCAACCTGATCGAGCGGCGGCCCGACCATTCCCGTCGCATGGCGGACGCCGGTCAGATGGTGGCAGCTGCCGCAGCCATATTGGATGAACATCGCCTCGCCGCGCCGCGGATCGCCGTCGACCGTTGCACTGGCATGCGTTCGCATCAAAGCGCGCTGCTCGAAATACTCGATGCCGACGCCGACAATTGCAATCATGAGCAGGGCCGCGGCGAGGATCGTCAGGAAGGTTTTAGTGGAGAGTGACCGCACCGCGCCCCTCCGACGATTTGAGCCATTTGTAACAGAGCACGAGCGCCGCGCCGGCGTGGACCAGGCCGCCGGGGACCCACATGATCAGCCCGGCGAGGCGCTGGTCGTCAACCGGGTCGAGCCCGATCCCGCTCATCCCCATCGCCGCATATTCGGAATACCAGGGGCTGGTCGAGAAGCTCATCAATGCGCCGAGCGCTCCCCCGATCAGCGAGGTGGCGAACAGGCAGGCGGCCGAGAGGCCGTAGCCGCGGCCGCGCGGGTTGAGCATCGCCCACCAAAAGAGGAGAGCAGTGACGAAGAAACTGAGGTGCTGGGCGATGTGCCAGCCCTCGCTCTGCAGCGCACGGTTGAACAGCACCGGCGCGTGCCAGATCCACATAACAGCGCCTTGCAACGCGGTCGCGGTCACCGGCTCGGTCAGCCGCCGCCAGATCGCCTGCACCGGGGATTTCCAGCTTCCGGCAAGAGCGAGACGAAGCGGGCGCGGCAGGCCCCACGCCAGCACGGCCCCGGCGCGAGAGGCCGCGAGGAGCAAGGTCGCAACCAGCATGATCAGCTCGTGCTCGACCATATGCCAGGTGAAACTCAGTTCTCCGGCCTCGTGCAGCGGGGACACGGCGGCCAGGGCAAGCACCAGCCAGCCGGCGAGGAAGAGGCGGGGGTCGACCTTCGCCGAGGCCCGCCGCGACAGGCGCGCCCAGCCGACAGCATAGACGAGCAGGACAAGTCCAAGCGGCACGACCAGCACCGGATCGAAGCTCCATCCGGGGCGGGCGTGCACGTGGCCGCCATGGGCGCTAGCCGGCGCCGCGAAAGCGCCGAGGAAGAGGATCGCGGCGCTCCTCAAGCCCAGCATGCGGGGATCACGAGCGCCGCGATCAGCGGCAGCAATATGCCCATTGCGAACATGATCGCGGTCAAGAGCCCGATCGCGGCGATCAGCTTCCGCGCCTGAGTCTCGCCCTCCCGCGCGAAAATCCGCCACGAGCCGATGGCACCGGCACCGACGAGGGCCAGGCCGGCGATGGTCCCAACGATGACCAGCCACGGACTGCCGACGCGACAATCCTGGAAGGTGGCGCTCGACCCGAGCTGGTGGGCGAGGAAGAAGCCGAGGGTGCCGAGCGCGAGCGCCGACCACGGGCGAAAGAGATCGCGCAGTCGCTCGCTGGTCATAGCCGCGGCACCCAGTAGATGAGCAGGTAAATGGGCAGCCAGGTCAGCCAGACGAAACGCCAGTAGAGCGCGTTCTCATCGGTATCGACGAGCTTGCGTCCTTCATAACCGAGCTCTGTGCGCATCAGCAGCCACAGCACCAGCGTATCAATCCAGTCGGTGAGGATGTGCGCGGTGTGGAGAAGCAAAAGCGCCCAGATGATCGAGCTGTAGGCATCATCGGTCCAGCGGCAATTGAGGCTGTTGAACTCGAAGCCGCGGATGACGAACAGCACGATGCCGATCAGAATGAGGATCGGCATCAGCACGCGGATCGCGGCGACGTTTCGTTCGTGCGCCGCGCGCTTGACCATGCTGTTGGGGATTTCGCTGAGCAACATCAGGATTGTGAACAGGGTTCCGGCCAGCAACGCCGGAGGCTGGCGGCCTTCGGGCGGCCAGCCCTGTTCGTGCCCCATCAGGAAGAAATAAGCGGCGATCGCCATGGCAAAGGCGACGCCCTCGATGACCATGAAGGCAACGACCCCCCACCAGGTGAGGCTGCTCGGGCCGAACCTGTGGGTCGGGAGATCGGCGAGATCGTCGGTGAATCGGAGCGGGCGGTTCATGTGATCACCGGCTCAGGCTCGCGCTTGATCTCCTTGGGCCAGAACCAGGCGGCAAGGGCGATCGCCGCCGGCACGATCCCCATCGCCAGCGCCCACGGCGAGAAGATCGTCGCGATGAAGACGATCGCGACCGCGACGGCGGCGATGAACGGCCAGGGCGATGCGTGTGGGACGGGCTCGCGCATATCGGGGGCCGCGGCGACGACGGTCGTCACCAGCAACTCCTTCTCGTCGACGCGAAGGCCAGTCACGACCGGAAGCCCGTCGGGCTGGTCCCACAAGGGCGTCCGGCTTTCGGCCACAGGGATATGGGCGAAATTGTAGGGTGGCGGCGGCGAGCGCGTCGCCCATTCGAGGCTCGGCGCCTTCCATGGGTCGTCCGGCGCAATCGCACCGCGGAACAGCGAGACGAGGCCGTTGACGACGAACAGGACGACCGCGGCGCCGACGACCAACGATCCGAGTGTCGAAAGCAGGTTCGGCAGCTCCAGGCCAAGCCCTGCGGGATAGGTGTAGACGCGCCGCGGCATGCCGAGGAGGCCGCTAAGATGCATCGGGAAGAACGCGAGCTGGAAGCCGAGGAAGATCATCCAGAACTGGATCTTGCCCAGTGTCGGGTTCATCATCCGTCCGGTGATCTTCGGATACCAGTAGACGATCGCGCCGAGCAGCGGGAACACCGCGCCGCCGATCAGCACATAATGGAAATGCGCGACGATGAAGTAGGTGTCGTGCAGCTGCAGGTCGAGCGGGACGGAGGCGATCATCACGCCTGTGAGGCCACCGATCACGAAGGTGACGATGAAGCCGATCACGTAGAGCATCGGCACCTCGAGCCGTGGGCGCCCGTCCCACATTGTCGCCAGCCAGCAGAAGATCTGCAGCCCCGTCGGGATGGCGACGGTCATGCTCGCGGCGGTGTAGAAGCTGTAGCCGACGCGCGGGAGGCCGGTGGTGAACATGTGATGGACCCACAGGCCGAAGGCGAGGATTCCGGTCGCCACCAGCGCCAGCACGACAACGGGATAAGCGAAGACAGGGCGGCGGCAGAAGGCCTCGACGATGACGCTGACGAAGCCGGTCGCGGGCAGGAAGATGATGTAGACTTCCGGGTGTCCGAAAAACCAGAACAGATGCTGCCAGAGCAGCGCGTCGCCGTGCTCGAAATGGTTGAAGAAGTGCGTTCCCACCAGCCGGTCCGAAATCAGCATCGCTGAGGCGAGCGCGACCGAGGGCATCGAGAAGATGATCATGATTCCGGTGACCAGCATCGCCCAGGCGAACAAGGGCATGCGCGCAAGCGTCATTCCCGGCGCGCGCTGCTTGAGGATCGTGCAGACGATAACCACTGCCACGGCGAGCGCCGCGACTTCGGTGAAGGTCACCATTTGCGCCCAGATGTCGGCGCGTTTGCCGGGAGAATATTCGGGTCCCGACAGCGGCGTGTAGGCGAACCAGCCGACGTCGGGACCGATATTGAGGAAGAAGGCACCCCACAGCAGCAGCCCGCCGAACAAATAGGTGAAATAGCTGAAGGCGGCGAGGCGCGGGAATGAGCAGTTGCGCGTGCCCAGCATCAGCGGGAGGACGTATAAAGCGACGCCCTGCATCACCGGCACGGCGAACAGGAACATCATCGTCGTCCCGTGCATGGTGAACAGCTCATTGTAGCGCGCGGCGCCGATCAGCGCGCTGTCGGGCCGCGCCAGCTGCATCCGCATCGCCAGTGCAAGCGCCCCTCCGAGCGCGAGGAAAATGAGCGCGGTCACGATGTAGCGACGGCCGATCTCTTTGTGATCGACCGTCGAAATCCACCCGATGATCCCGGGCGGCCGCGCCCAACTCTTGTCCAGACGCGCTTCGAGCCGCGCGCCCTTGAGCTTGGACCCGTCGCGGGCGAGCTTCTTGCGCTCGCGTGCGAGCCGCTCATCTTCTTCGCGGACGTGAGCAGGCACGGTCATTTGAGCGTTTCCAGATAAGCAACGACGGCGTGCAGCTGGTCGGGCTCGAGGCCGATCGTCGGCATCCGGTTGCCCGGCTTGATCGATTGCGGATCGGCGACCCACCCATAGAGATTGCCTTTGCCCATCGGCAGCGTTCCGGCGGCGAGGCTGCGGCGGCTGGCGAGGTGGGTCAGGTCAGGCCCGACCCGCCCCTGCGCCGGCGTACCGCTGATCGTGTGGCAGACGCTGCACGGCCCGCTCGTCACATAAGCGTATCCGGCCGCTGCGAGCGCGTTCGCCGGCGGCTTCGGCGGGACCAGCTGCCGTTCCCACCAGTTTACGAAATCGGCGTAGCTCTCGACCTGCACGTTAAGCGCCATTCGCGCGTGCTGGACGCCGCAGAATTCGGCGCACTGGCCGCGATAGAGGCCGATCTTCTCGGGCGTGATCGTGACGTCGCTCGTCCGCCCTGGAATCAAGTCCTGCTTTCCGGCCAGGTTCGGAACCCAGAAGCTGTGGATCACGTCGCTCGATTTGAGCTGGATGCGCACCGGCACGCCGACCGGAAGATGAAGTTCGTTCGCCGTGCGCAGCGTCTTGGAAGGATCGGCCGATTGATATTCGACGTCCCACCACCATTGGTTGGCCGTGACCACGATCGACAGTTTTTCGCTCCGCGCGGCTTGGGCCATGGAGCGGTCAGCCAGGAAACTCGCGATGGCGAGGACGAACAGGCCGACCCCGATCAACGCCGACCAGGCGATCAAGCCGGTGCGCATCAGCGGATCGGATTGGTGGTGGCGGCCGCTTTCCGTGACATTGGCTTCGCCGGCCCGGCGACGCCGGAGGATCGCAGCAACGAGAAAGGCGATGACCAGCGCGTACATCAGGCCGCAGACGCCGAGGAAGATCGCGAACAGTGTGTTGAACTGACGATTTTCGACCGCCGCCCCGCCGAACGTGCTCTGATAGGTCTGGTACGAGCAAGCCCCCAAGAGCAGCGAGCCAGCAACCAGGACGATCAGGCGAGCGCGGGTCACTGGCGCGCCGAATCCGAGCTGCGCACGGGCTGGCGCGGGACCAGCGTTCCGGGGTTCGGGCCGCTCATCGCATCCGGGCGGCTCGGCGTTGCATCCTTGCTCGGCTGTCCGGACAGCGTGCGCACGTAGGCCGCGAGCTGCCAGATCTGGTCTTCGGGAAGTTTGCCCGCCCAGGCCGGCATGCCGTTCGGCCGGCCTTCGGCGATGCTTGCCGCAATCTGGTCGATCCGGCCTCCGTAGCGCCATTCGTCATCCATCAGCGGCGGGCCCATGCCGCCGCCGCCGCGCGCATGGCAGCCGACGCAATTCATGCGCATGAAGAGAAACTGGCCGCGCGCAATCGCCGGCGCATTGTTGGCATAGACCGCTGCGCGCGCGTCGAGCGCGGGGGCTCCGCTGCTGCCCGGCCAGATCGTGTCGGGGCTCGTTCCGCTCGGCAGCGTCTCGCCGAGCGGCTTCGGCCGCGGGTGCCGCTCCTCGCGGTCGCACCCCGCAGCCACCAGCGCCGCCGCTGCGAGGAGAAGGAGGCTAGCGCGGAAGGGCAAAGACATAGAGCATGCCTCCCGCTGAGGTTTTCGCCGGCAGATCCTTGACCGCATTTGCAAAGCCGAGCGCGGCCGTCGGATCGCGCGTGTCGAGCTGGGCCGAAACGACGGCGCCCGCCCAGCCGCCGACCCCGGCGACAACGGCCACATATTGGCGGCCGTCGGGCCCGCGATAGCTGATCGGCTGGCCGATGATGCCGCTGCCGGTCTTGAAGCGCCACAGCAGCTTGCCGCTCCGCGCGTCGATCGCTTTGAACCAGCCGTCCATGGTGCCGTAGAAGACGAGGCCGCCGGCCGTCGCCAGCGCCGGGCTCCACAGCGGCAAGTCCTCCTTGATCTCGAACACCTTGCGGCGATTGACCGGATCCCACGCGGTGAACACGCCGCGGTTTCCGCCTGGGCCTGCATACATTTTGGCCTCGGCGCCGAGATAGGGCGTGCCGGCGATATAGTTCGCCTCCATCACCCCCTCGTCCATGCACAGGTTGAGGTGCGGGATGTAGACGAGGCCCGTGATCGGGCTGAACGCCGAAGGGTTCCAGTCTTTCGCTCCTGGCGCGGCGGGACAGATGTCGCGCGTCACGCGGCCTTCCTTCGGTTCCTTCTCCGGGACCGGGATCAGGCGCCCCGTCTTGAGATCGACGCCCTTGGCGGAATTGATATAGCCGTATGGGGTCCCGCTCAGGACCTGGCCGGTGCGGCGGTCGTGCACGTAGAAGAAGCCGTTGCGCCCCGGCCGCAGCAGCGCGGGCCGACGCCCGTTGCCCCACGGGATGTCGGCAAGGATGATCTCGTTGATATCGTCGTGGTCGAACAGGTCGTGCGGGCTGCTCTGGTAAAACCAGACGGCTTCGCCGGTCTCGACGTCGCGCGCGAACACGCCGGTGGTCCATTTGTTGTCGCCGGGCCGCTGGTTCGGGTTCCACGGACCTGGGTTGGACGTGCCGTAAAAGATGAGCCTGGTTTCGGGATCGTAGCTGATCCACCCCCACACCGTGCCGCCGCCGATCTTCCAGGCTTCGGGAGGCCAGCTTTTGACGCCGAGGTCCTTGCCCTGGTCCATCGCATAGAAGGGCTTGAAGCGGGGGCCGATCAGCACGTCCTTGTCCGGCCCGGTGCTAAAGGCGCGCCAGACGAGCTTGCCGCTGCTTTGGTCGAGCGCTGCGATCCAGCCGCGCACGCCCATTTCGCCGCCCGAATTGCCGACCAGTACTTTGCCGCCGGCGACGAGCGGCGCCATGGTGATCGTCTCCCCGCGCTGGATGTCGCCGAGCTGCGTGCGCCAGACCTCCCTGCCGGATTCGGCGTCGACCGCGATGGTCTGGCCATCGAGCGTGTTGAAGAAGATCCTGCCGCCGTCATGGACGGCGCCGCGATTGACCACGTCGCAGCAGGCGACTCCCTGGGCGGCGGCGACGGGCTTGGGCCGGAACACCCATTTGACCGGCGCTCCCGGGCGGGTGAGGTCGAGCGCGTACAGGTCGTTGGGGTAGGGCGTGACGATATACATCGTCCCGCCGACCACCAGCGGGGGCGCTTCGAAACCCCTGTTCGTCCCGGTGGAGAAAGTGAAGGCCGGGGTCAGGCTGGATACGTTCGCGGCAGTGATCTGGTCGAGCGCCGAGAACCGCGTCGAGGCGTAATTCTTGCCCGGCATGGTCCAATTGCCGTCGTCGGGGGGCGCCGCGGCGGATGCCGGAACGGCGATCGCGCCTCGCGGTAGGTCGGCCGTGACCGAGGCGGATGGCGGTTGATCGGGCGGGGATTCCTTGCAAGCGGGAAGCGCAGCAATGGCGGCAATCGCAACGCCAAGAGCCACCGCACCTGCAAAGCGCCGCATCACGCCCCCTGTCTTACAGGACCGGGAAGTCGAGGCCCCGGCTGCGCCACAATCCGCGGCGATGCACTAGGGTTCCAGCGAAATCGCTAACCTCGATCAACATTGTGAACGGTGCGCGCGGCGCGGCGTTTCCACGCGCGACGACGACCAAGGAGAAGTACGCATGCCAGCACCCAAGAG
>DATLGK010000100.1:0-17862 GCA_035540475.1 Sphingomicrobium sp. | reverse complement strand
GCTCGAGCTGTCGCTCGACTGGCTGGTGCTGCGGGCATCCGAGAATATCCACCAGCTAATCGGCGAATCCCACGTCACGCTGATCGACGAGCCCCTTGGCCGCTTCGTGCACAGCCAGGCGCTCCACGATCTTCGCAATCTCTTCTCGCGCCTCAGCGCAACCACCGGCATCGGCCGCGCCTATGGCATTCGCCTGACCGACGACCCGGACCTTGTCGACGTCGCCTTCCAGCTCAGCCATGGCCGCGTGCTGCTCGAGCTGGTCCCTTCAACCGGCACCTTCGGCGAGCATTTGGGAAGTGTCGCCGGGTTGATCGCCGGCCTCGCCGGCCACCGCGGCCGCGATCTGCTCGAAGCCGGATCGCGCCGGATGCGCGCACTGACCGGTTACGACCGCGTGACCCTCGCGATCGGCGGCGAGCGGACGGAAAGCAGCCGCGGCGCCTTTGCCGGGCCTGCAGCTTTCGATCTTGAGCTGCCGCAGATGGTTGCCGACGCGCAGCGCAGCGGCGGAATTGGCCTTTTCCCGCGCCGTGCGCAGGACAGCTCCGTTGGCGACGCGCTGCTGCGCGCGTGCGGCGATGAGGAGCTGGCTCAGCTCGGGCGCGAGGGCGTCCGGGCTGTCCTTCGCGTGCCGGTCCGCTTCGGAGACGTGACGGGCGAGTTCCGCTGCGACAGCCGCTCGCCGCGCCAGCCGGGCCTCGAGCTTCACGCCGCGGCCGAGTTGTTTGCGCAGATGTTCGCGATGCGCCTCGAGCTGGACGCCGCCTCTTAGCGGCCAAAATATTCGCGCGCGCGACCGAAGAAGCTCTTCGCCGCCGGGCATTCGTCCCCCGTCTCGCTCGCCCGGAATTCCTCGAGCAGCTTCTTCTGCTTGGACGTCAGCCGCGTCGGAGTCTCGACCAGGATCCGCGCGACGAGGTCGCCGCGACCCCGGCCGTTGAGGACGCTCATGCCTGAACCGCGATGGCGCAGCTGCTCGCCGGACTGAATTCCGGCCGGAATATTGATCTCGACGCTGCGCCCGTCGATCCCGGGAAGCTCGATCGTCCCGCCCAGCGCGGCCGTCGTGAAACTCACCGGGCATTCGGCCACCAGCGTCGTGCCTTCGCGCGCATAAATCGGGTGCCGCTTCATGTGCACGAACAGATAGAGGTCGCCGCTGCCGGCGCCGCGCACGCCCGCCTCACCCTCGCCGGCGACGCGGATCCGCGTGCCTTCGTCCACTCCCGCAGGAATCTTAACCGACAGCTTGCGCTGGGTGAGAGCGCGCCCTTCGCCGTGGCACTTGTGGCACGGGTCGGTGATCACTTCGCCCGAACCGCGACAGGTCGGGCAGCCGCGCTCGACCACGAAGAAGCCCTGCTGGGCGCGGACCTTGCCCATGCCGCCGCAGGTCTGGCAGCGACTTGTGCACCGATCGAGTCCTTGGCAGCCGCGCCCGTCGCACGCATCGCAAGTCGCCATCGCTTCGACGGTGATCGTCTTTTCCGCCCCGGTGAAGGCTTCCTCGAGCGTCAGTTCAAGATCGTAGCGCAGGTCCGCGCCGCGCGCCGCGTTCTGCCGCGCTCGCGGGTCCATGAACTCGCCGAAAATGGTCGAGAAAATGTCGGAAAAGCCGTTGAAGCCCGCGTCGCCGAACGGGTCGCTGCTGCCGCCGTTCTGGAATGCCGCCTTGCCGAAGCGGTCGTAGGCCGCGCGTTTCTGCGGGTCCTTCAGAACGTCATAGGCTTCATTGATCGCCTTGAAACGGGCTTCCGAATCCTTGCAGCCGTTCTTGCGGTCGGGATGATGCTCCTTGGCGAGCCGGCGATAGGCCGCCTTGATCGTCGCGTCGTCGGCGCCGCGCGGGACGCCCAGCAGATCGTAATAATCCTGCTCGACCATCAGCGAACCCCGCCCCTACGCGCTACGACAGCAGGCGCGCCCCCCCGCACACTGGGGAAGCCGCGCCTCCGGATCATCCCTTGTTCTCGCCTTCGTCGACTTCCGAGAATTCGGCGTCGACGACTTCTTCCTGCGTCTGGTCCGGCTGCTCCGACGACCCAGACGTGCCTGCGTCAGGACCAGCCGCGGCTTCGGTCTCCGCCTGCTGCGCCTTGTACATGGCCTCGCCGAGCTTCATCGCCGCCTGCGTCAGCGCAGCGCTCTTCTGCTGCATCTCGTCGGCATCGCCGCTTTCGACAGCGGTCTTCGCCTCGGCCAGCGCCTTTTCGATCTCCGCTTTCACGTCGCCCGAGACCTTGTCGCCATGTTCGGCGAGCTGCTTCTCGGTCGAATGGATCAGGCTTTCGGCATTGTTCTTGGCCTCGGCCGCGGCGCGCCGCTTCTTGTCTTCCTCGGCGAACTGCTCGGCTTCCTTGACCATCTTCTCGATGTCGGAATCGTTGAGCCCGCCCGAAGCCTGGATGCGGATCTGCTGCTCCTTGCCGGTGCCCTTGTCCTTGGCCGACACGTTGACGATGCCGTTGGCGTCGATGTCGAAAGTGACCTCGATCTGGGGCACGCCGCGGGGCGCAGGCGGGATTCCGACCAGGTCGAACTGGCCGAGAAGCTTGTTGTCGGCCGCCATCTCGCGCTCACCCTGGAAGACGCGGATGGTGACAGCGCTCTGATTGTCATCGGCGGTCGAAAAAACCTGGCTCTTCTTGGTCGGGATCGTCGTGTTGCGATCGATCATGCGCGTGAACACGCCGCCCAGGGTCTCGATGCCGAGCGACAGCGGCGTGACGTCGAGCAACAGCACGTCCTTGACGTCGCCCTGCAGGACGCCGGCCTGGATCGCCGCGCCCATTGCGACGACTTCGTCGGGATTGACGCCGACATGCGGCTCGCGGCCGAAGAATTCCTTCACCCGCTCACGCACGCGCGGCATGCGCGTCATGCCGCCGACCAGCACGACATCGGCGATGTCCTTGGGGTCGATGCCCGCGTCCTTAAGCGCCTTCCTGCACGGCTCGATCGTCCGCTCGATGAGGTCGTCTACCAGCTTCTCGAGCTCCGCCCGGGTCAGCGTCTCGACGAGGTGCAACGGGGTGGTCGTCCCGCCTTCCATCCGCGCGGTAATGAACGGCTGGTTGATCTCCGTCGTCGCGGCCGACGACAGCTCGATCTTCGCCTTTTCGGCCGCTTCCTTGAGGCGCTGCAGCGCAAGCCGGTCGGTGCGGAGGTCGATGCCCTCCTTCGCCTTGAACTTGTCCGCGAGCCAGTTGACGATGCGCGCGTCAAAGTCCTCGCCGCCGAGGAACGTGTCGCCGTTCGTCGACTTCACCTCGAACACGCCGTCGCCTATCTCGAGGATCGACACGTCGAACGTTCCGCCGCCAAGGTCATAGACGGCGATCGTCTTGCCGTCCTCCTTCTCAAGGCCGTAGGCGAGCGCCGCAGCGGTCGGCTCGTTGATGATGCGCAGCACCTCCAGGCCCGCGATCTGACCCGCGTCCTTGGTTGCCTGACGCTGCGCGTCGTTGAAGTAGGCCGGGACCGTGATCACCGCCTGGGTGACGGTCTCGCCGAGATAGGCCTCGGCCGTTTCCTTCATCTTCTGGAGGATGAAGGCTGAAATCTGCGACGGCGAATAGTCCTTGCCGCCCGCCTGGACCCAGGCGTCGCCGTTCGCGCCCTTGACGATCTTGTAGGGCACCAGCTCGGTGTCCTTCTTGGTGATTGGATCGTCGAAGCGGCGGCCGATCAGCCGCTTGACCGCAAAAATCGTATTGTCGGGGTTGGTGACCGCTTGGCGCTTCGCCGGCTGCCCGATCAGGCGTTCGCCGTCCTTGGTGAAAGCGACGACGGAAGGCGTGGTGCGAGCGCCTTCGACATTTTCGATGACCTTCGGCTTGCCGCCTTCCATGACGGAGACGCAGCTGTTGGTCGTGCCCAAGTCGATACCGATGACCTTGGCCATGCTTTTTCCCTCTTTCCTTCAGCCCCTCTTCGGCCCCTCGGAGGCGGCCGAAAGATTGTTTCGGCTGGGGATATAGGTGGCGCGAAACCGACGACAAGGAGCCGGGTTAGGCGCGCGCCAGGGCTCAGGGCATGGCCATTCCGCCGTTGACGTGCAGGGTTTGGCCCGTGACGTATCCCGCCTCGCGGCTGGCGAGATAGACGCAGGCCGCGCCGATATCCTCGCCGCTGCCCATCGCTCCGAGCGGAATGCGCGACAGAATCGCCTCGCGCTGCTGGTCGTTGAGCGCGTCGGTCATGGCCGAGGTCATGAACCCCGGAGCGATCGCGTTCACGGTGATTCCGCGGCTGGCGAGTTCCTGCGCGACCGCCTTGGTCATGCCGATCAGGCCGGCCTTGGACGCGACGTAATTGGCCTGGCCGGGATTGCCGGTGATGCCGACCACCGAAGTGACCGAAATGATCCGGCCGAAGCGCGCCTTCATCATCGGCTTCGCCGCGGCCCGCATCAGCCGGAAGGCGGCTTCGAGATTGACGCGGACAACCTGCTCGAACTCCTCGTCCTTCATTCGCATCAGCAGGTTGTCGCGCGTGATGCCGGCATTGTTGACGAGGATGTCGAGCTTGCCGCCGAGCGCATCGACAGCGGCCGGGACGAGCTGGTCCACAGCGCTGCCATTGGACAGGTCGCAGCCGATCGCCACATGATCGCCGCCAAGCTCCTCCCGGAAGCGCTCGAGCTTCTCGACATTGCTCCCCGAAACCGCAAGGCGCGCGCCCTGCGCCGCGAGCGCCTTCGCAATCGCGCTGCCAAGGCCGCCCGAAGCCCCGGTAACAAGCGCGGTCATGCCGGTCAGATCGAACATCATGCAATCTCCTTGGCCAGCGCCTCGACGTCCTCAATGGTGACGACGCTCGTCACTTTGGCGTCGGGCGCGATGCGCTTGACCATGGGCGCAAGCACCTTGCCGCCGAGTTCGACGAACTCGTCGACGCCAGCTTGCGCCATATTGGCGATGCTCTCCCGCCAACGAACCATTCCAGTCACCTGCTCGACGAGCTGATTGCGAATGGCATCCGGGTCGGATTCGGGCTGGGCGGTCACGTTGGCGAATAGCGGCACCGCCGGCGCCTCGAGCACCACATAGCCGAGCGCGTCCTGCATGGCCTCGGCCGCGGGCTGCATCAGCGGGCAATGGAAAGGCGCCGAGACCGGCAGCGCGACTGCGCGCTTGGCACCCATCTCCTTCGCCATGTCGATGGCCCGGTCGATCGCACCCTTGTGGCCCGAGATGACGACCTGCGAGGGGTCATTGTCGTTGGCGACGGTGCACACCTCGCCCTGCGCCGCCGCATCCGCGATCCTGCGCGCTAGTTCGAGATCGGTGCCGAGCAGCGCCGCCATCGCCCCCTGCCCCACCGGCACCGCCTGCTGCATCGCCTGCCCGCGAAGCTTCAGCAGCTTGGCGGCGGTCGCAAGGTCGAACGCACCGGCTGCGCACAGCGCCGAATATTCCCCGAGGCTGTGCCCGGCGACGAATTGCGCGACGTCGCTGAGCTTCACCCCCAGCGTTCGAAACACGGCGATCGAATGCGCCATGATCGCGGGCTGGGCATTTTCGGTAAGCTTGAGCTCGTCCTCAGGACCCTCGCGCATCAATCGGAACAGGTTTTGCCCCAGCGCCTCGTCGACCTCGTCGAACACGTCCCGCGCCGCCCGGCTCGCCTGCGCGAGCTCGGCGCCCATGCCGACCGCCTGGCTACCTTGCCCCGGGAAGATGAAAGCACGCATCGATAAGCCCCTGTTCGTCGCCTTTCGCGCGGACTAGGCGGGAGCCGGACATATTCCAAGGGGGGTGGCGATGGCCGCGGACAGCCGGCAGCTCGGCTTTTGGATGACCTGGTCGGTGGTCGTCGGCACCATGATCGGCTCGGGAATTTTCATGCTCCCGGCGAGCCTGGCGCCATACGGCCTCAACGCGATCGCCGGCTGGATCGTCAGCGGGCTGGGAGCGGTCGCCCTCGCTTATTCGATCGGCCGGCTGGCCCGCACCGGCGAGGGCGGCATCCAATCCTATATCGAGGCGGCATTTGGCCCTTTCATCGCCTTCCTTGCGACGTTCGCCTTCTGGATCTCCAGCTGGGCGGCGCTGGCCGCGGTCAGCATCGCTGGCGCGGCGGCCATCGGCCGCCTGGTTCCGGCGCTTTCGGGCGACGCCGCCGTCGCTTTGGTGGCGGTTGGCATGCTCCTGTTCTTTCAGGTGACGAACGCCCTTGGAGCGCGGTCCACCGGGCGCCTTGCGGTGGTGGCGGCCGTGCTCAAGATTCTCCCGCTTGCCGCGGTGCTGATCGTGCTGTTCCAGGTCCGGTCGGGCGGGGGCGAGATGGCGCCGCTGGCGTCCATGCCGTTGACGCTCGACAATATCGCAGCCGCCTCGGCGATCACTCTCTTTGCACTGCTCGGGTTTGAAAATGCCGCCGCTCCGGTCGACAAGGTCAAGGACCCGAAGCGGACGATTCCGCGGGCGCTTATCGCTGGAACGGTCAGCGTCGCACTCCTCTATCTGCTGGTCAGCACCGCCATCCTGCTGCTCCTCCCGGTCGAGGTGGCCAGCAATTCGAACTCTCCTTTTGCCGATGCCATCGGCCGGGGCTGGGGCGGCGTCGGCCTGTCGCTTGCCGCGATCGCAATTGCAGTAAGCGCCGCTGGCTACGTGAACGCCAATATCCTTGTTTGCGGGGAGCTCGGCTATTCGATGGCGCTGCGGCGGGAGCTGCCGGCTTTCCTGGCGCGGACCATCGGTGAAAACACGCCGATCAACGCGCAATTGCTCGGCACGGCTCTGTCCAGCAGCCTGATCCTCGCCAACATGACGAAGGGGACCGCGCACCTGTTCACGTTCATGGCGCTGCTGACCGCCTGCGCGACCTTGTGGCTCTATTTCGCTTCCGCTCTGGCCGCGCTCAAGCAGCGGCCCAAGGGGGCGGCACTGATCGCCGTTTTCGGAGCCCTCGCCTTCACCTTTTTCGCCTTCTACGGCTCCGGCTGGGAGGCAAATCTGTGGAGCCTGGCGCTGCTTGCTGCCGGCGCCGCCGTCTACTTCGTCATGCGGCGCGCAAACCGCTCCAGCCGGGAGGCGGCGGGTTATCCAGCCGTGCCTCCGGGATCATCGTCCTGAGCTTGCGCGCGAAACTGCGCAGGCAAACCTCGCTTGCCCCCAGAGGCCCAG
This sequence comes from Sphingomicrobium sp., assembly GCA_035540475.1. Taxonomy (GTDB): domain Bacteria; phylum Pseudomonadota; class Alphaproteobacteria; order Sphingomonadales; family Sphingomonadaceae; genus Sphingomicrobium. The sequence continues at coordinate 10,726 of DATLGK010000100.1, read as the reverse complement.
CCTCATAGGTCGGCGATTGCATGCCGAGCTGCACCCGCGTGATCAGCTCGGTATCCTCGGCGTTGACCCGGCGATTGATCCGCCAATTGAGATAGCGCGCGACCTTCATCTCGCGCCGCTCGTCGGGAAGCGCGTAACTGATCTCGCGGATCACCGTCTCGGTCGCACTCACCGGGAGGAACTGCATGAAATCGACCTGGTCCGGGTAGATGTCGAAGGCGACGTTGGGAAAGAGCTTGTAATAAAGCCACTTGCGGCGGTGGGACGGCGGCAGGTGCCCGGCTTCCGGAAGATATTTCTGATAGGCGCGTTCTGAGGGATTGGCCGATTCCTTGTCGACCAAATCGCCTTCCATCCGGTCGACATGGTCCTGCGCCTCGATCCGATAATTGCGCCCGAACAGGCGCGTCAGGCCGGGATGGCCGACCGGGATGTGCAAATGGTCGGAATAATTGTCGGCAATCGTCTTCCAATTGAGCGGTCGCGGGCGGATCGTGACCCGGCCAATGACTCGCAGCTCTTCGAAGCGATAGAGCGCGACCTCATCCTCGTATGGCGCAATCATTTCGGCAACCGAAGGCGCCCCGGGCTCGAGCGTGACGAACAGGAAGCCGTGCCATTGCTCCAGCGCGACTGGCTTGAGACCGAGCTCCTCGGTCCGAAGCCCCGGATATTCGTGCCGGTGGGGGACGCCGACTAGGCGCCCGTCGCGCGCGTAGCTCCACGCATGATAGGGGCAGGTCAGCACCTTGGCGCAGCCGCCCGCGCCGTCCACCAGTCGCGAGCCGCGATGCCGGCAGACATTTGAAAAAGCCCGCACGTCGCCGTCGTCGCCGCGGATGACGATCACGCTCTCGCCCAGATATTCGAGGCTGCGCCACTCGCCCGGCGCCGCAATCTCGCTTTCGTGGCAAACCACCTGCGGCGCAGCGCGCAGGAAAGCCTTTTTCTCCGCCTCGAAGAATTCCGAATTGTGATACAGCCAGCCAGGCAGGCTCATACCGTCGAGCGGGTCACCCTCCGCGTCGATGGATCGTAGCTGCGTGGCCATGGCCGACCCTTGCCATTTCGGCCTCTTTGCGGCAATGGGCGTGGCGATGGGGTGCGGGCCGGTCTCGCGCCCCAGTTGCATTTACGACGACAGCCGGAGGGGCTTGCCAGTGGGGCAAGTCAGCGATCGGCCAAAAAGAGAGACGAATCAACATGCCGCTCTACGAGCATGTTTTCCTCGCGCGGCAGGACCTGGCCCAGGCCCAGGTCGACGCGCTCGCGGAAAACGCCACCAAGATCATCGAGGACAATGGCGGGAAGGTCGTCAAGACCGAGACCTGGGGCCTGCGCAGCATCGCCTACCGGATCGCCAAGAACCGCAAGGCGCATTATGTCGCGCTCGACGTCGATGCCCCACCGGCGGCGATCGCCGAGCTTGAGCGCCAGTCGAACATCAACGAGGACGTCATTCGCTTCCTGACCATCCGGGTCGATGCGCATGAGAAGGGTCCCTCGGCGATGATGCGTCGCGGAGAGAAGGATCGCGAGCGCCGGTCCGACCGCGGCGAGCGCGCCGAGCGCAGCGAGTTCCGTCCCCGCGAAGAGGAGGTCGAATAATGGCCCGCGCGTTCTTCCGCCGCCGCAAGTCCTGCCCTTTTTCGGGCAAGGACGCGCCGCGCATCGATTATAAGGACATCCGCCTGCTCCAGGGCTTCGTCTCGGAGCGCGGCAAGATCGTCCCCTCCCGCATCACTGCGGTCTCATCCAAGAAGCAGCGTGAGCTGGCCCGCGCGATCAAGCGCGCCCGTCATCTCGGCCTGCTTCCCTACGTCGTCAAATAGGAGCGCTCGAAGATGGAAGTCATTCTGCTTGAGCGCGTCGAGAAGCTCGGCGCTATCGGCGACGTGGTGAAGGTTAAGGACGGATTCGCCCGTAACTATCTGCTGCCGCGCAAGAAGGCGCTGCGCGCCAACGAGGCGAACCGCAAGCTGTTCGAAGCCAATCGCGCGCGGATCGAGGAAGAGAACGCCAGCCGCCGTTCCGAGGCGGAAAAGGCCGCCAAGGGCGTTGATGGGAAGACCGTGCAGCTGATCCGTCAGGCATCCAACACCGGCCAGCTTTACGGCTCGGTCAGCGCGCGCGACATCGTCGAGGCGCTCGAGGCCGAAGGCGCGAAGGTGACCAAGAGCCAGGTCGTGCTCGACCGCCCGATCAAGGCGATCGGGGTGCACGAGCTCAAGATCGCGCTTCACCCCGAAGTGGCGGTGACGGTGAAGGTCAATGTCGCCCGCTCTCCGGAGGAAGCCGACCTGCAGGCGCAGGGCGTCGATGTGATGGCCCAGATGTTCGAGCGCGACACTGCGGCGTTTACCGAAGCCTATGATCCGAACGCCGAGCCCGGCGCGGCGGCCGAGTCCCAAGACGAAGCCACCGAAGCTACCGCGGAAGCGGCAGTTGACGAGGGACAGGGCGAGACCGCCTGACACAATCGCTCGAAACCAATCGAAAGGCCGCCGATCACTCGATCGGCGGCCTTTTTCTTGCTGGGAAGCGCCTGCGCCGAGCCGTTCGTCGCAAACTTCGTTCAGCCATCGGAACGGTTGCTGGCTGGCGCTTGTTTCATTCCCTGAGCAAGCGGGGCGATGTGAGGGAGTGTTTCACATGGCTGAAGAACGGGACGAGGATCGGTTCGACACGAACGAAAGCAGTGGCGGACAGCAGACCAGCGGCCAGCAGGGCCAAGGCCAGGAGATGGGCCAGCAGCAGCAAGGCCACCCGGGCGGCATGGGCTCCGAGCAGTCGATGAGCGGCCAGGGCTCGGAAGGCGGAACTGACCGGCAATCTGGGCAGGGCAGCGGCACCATGACCGCAGACCAGGGCACGAATGCAGGTGCGAGCAGCAGCGGCCAGAGCGGCGGTTTCGGCCAGGGCAGCACCGGCGAAACCGGCTCGACCGGCGAAGGCTTCATCGGCTCGCAGGGCACTGGCTCGGACGATTATCTCCAGCAGGGCGGATCGGGTGGAGCTTCGGGCTCAGACGCAACAGGTGGCTCCGACTTCGCGAACCAGGGCCGCGGCGCGCTGGATGAGGAAGACGATGAATCTGGCGCCGGCTCAGCCGGCGGCGGTTCCGGAGGATCCGGAGGCGGATCCTTCTAGCCACTGTTTTGGCTCGAAAAGTTAGCGCCGCGTTCCGGTAGGAGCGCGGCGCTTCCTCATGCCGGTTGTTTCTCGAGGAAGGCGGCCTCGCGCTCCGTCCATTGCGCAAGGCTCGGGCGTGCCAGAATGCGGTCGACGTAAGCGACTGTGCGCGGATAGCGCGCCGGATCGACTCGGGTCTTCGTATGGCGGAAGTTGGCGAACGGTCCGGCCACCGCGATATCGGCGAGCGTGAGTTGGTCACCGACAAGGTAGCCGTCAGCGTCGGGCACGGTCTTCTCGAGATAATCGAGGATCGGAGGCAAGTCGTTGAGCTGGGCCTGCCGCGCGGCCTCCTCGTCTCCGGCCCGGCCGATGAACCGAGGCGCAACGATCATGTTGAAGAAGACCTTGGCTACACAGGCGACGAGGATTGTATCAGCGAACTCCTCGAACCAAATCGTCTTTCCGCGCAGCTGCGGATCCGTCGGGATCAGCACGGAGTCGGGAAATTTCGCCTCCAGATAATGGATGATCGCGCTCGAATCCGCGAGCGTATAGTCGCCGTCGCGAAGTGCCGGCATCTTCCCGAAAGGACTAGCCTCGCGGAACTCGGGGCTCGCGTCTGGAAAGCCGGTCGGCCGGAGATCGAGCTCAACGCCTTTCTCGGCGGCGAAAGCCAATACCTTGCGGACATAGGGCGAAAAGGACGACCCGTAGAGAATCATGGATGGATGCCTCCCTCGACGCGGCGAGCGGCGGACACATGCCTGCACCTCGCTGGTTGTCGATGCGGAGCTGATTAGGAGCGAGTTCGATGCGCAGCAACAGCGGCAACGACCAGGCCCGGAACAACCTGCACGACCCTACCGTGCGAGACCGCGAACTCGGGCGCGACAAGCGTGCTGGCGACGAAAAGCCGAAGGCGCCCGCCGATCACCGCGGCGGGCGCAAGGATTAAGCGGCGTCCTAGCGCACGCGATAGTAATCCGCGACGCGATCGAGAGCCAAGGAGAGGACGAGCTTGCCTGCCCGGGCGGGCCAGCCGAGCGCCGTTTCCGCGTCGCGCATGCCTTCGCCCGCGCAGACGACGCGCCACAGAATGTCGGCAAGGCCGCGGCCGGCGTGAGCGATCGCTGCGTCAAACCGCCGGCGCGCGTCGATTTGGGCGCCGCTAAGGTCCGGCTGGTGTGAGCAGCCGCGGGTGCGGGCCACCGGCGCCGAATCCCATATCATCGTAACCCGCTGGGAAAGCCGCCCGCGCTCCCAGTCGGCACGTAGTCGATCCCCCGCCTCATATTGCCGCCGCGTGATCAGTCCGCGCGCGAGCAACCACCCAAGCGGGGACTCAACCGCGTTGATGGTCGTCGAGCGTACCGGCCCGCGCGGACCCGACGCGTCCGCCCCGCCGTCGATTGCCCGTTCGCACAACAACCGCGGCTCCTTGCGTGTACCCATTGCCCTCTCCCACAACGACTCAGCCACCTTCCACTTGCCACAACGGGAAAACTGTAGGACAGTTGAAAAACCGACTTGGTTAGAAATTTTGGGGGAGGGGTCAGGTGATCACACGAATTCGGGAGGTGCGCAGAGCCCGCGGTCTTACGCTCGACGATGTCGCGCGCCGCTGTGATCCGCCAACGACGCCGCAGACGATCGGGCGGCTCGAGACCGGGACACGAACCGTATCGGTCGGCTGGCTCAACCGCATCGCGAAGGCGATCGGAGTCGAAGCCCAGGATCTGGTGGACGGCGGCGGATCGGCAGAGCTGAAGGTAGCCGCGATCCTTGGCCCCAACGGGGCAACCGCCCCGCGCAAACCGGCCATCGTCGTCCCCCCGCGGGCCGATGACTCAGGGCTTGCCGTCCTCGTTGGTACGAGCGTCGGCGACTATCGCGCCGGTGATGAGTTGTGGTGCGACATTCTTGAACCATCGGACTTCGGTCGAGCATTGAATCGCGACGTGCTCGTCCCGCGCCCTGCCGGCAGATTCCTTTTCGGGCGGCTGATCAACCGGGACGAGGAGAAGCTGCAGATCCTTCCGCTCGAACCGGGCGGTCGCCAGCAGGTGGTCGTCAATCCGGCCTGGTTAGGCGTGGTCGGAAAGCTCGTGCGGACCCTTTGACGTGGCGGCCCGTTACGCGAGCCTGGGAATGAATCATCATGTTCTTTTTCTTCTCCAACCGCACCGGCTGCCTCCTGTCGCTTCTGTTCAGCGCCATCGGGACGCTCCTGATTGCCCTTGCCACCGGCTGGATTCGGTTTTGACGCCGACGCCGGCCCATGGCAGTCGGCGATGACGTCGCGTTCGCAGCAAGTAAGCGATACGGCGGGCGGTTAGCTCAGTTGGTAGAGCATCTCGTTTACACCGAGAGGGTCGGCGGTTCGAGCCCGTCACCGCCCACCAGCCTCAGTTCGACATCGGAGCATAGCGACCCGACGCGCGCGAAACGGTCTGCGGCGCAGATCCTCAGGAGTGCGAACGCACAGCCCAGCGCTCGCGAGACGAGTTCGGCTGAACAAGCGAGGGCAAAATAGCCGTCAAATGACCGGCACCGGCCCAATTTCCGCAAAATAACGGCGCAAGGCGTGGCTCGCTTCAGGGGCGAGTTCGACGAAGACGCGGCGACCGTCGTGGGGATCGGCGCGGCGGACGAACAGGTCATGGTCGACCATCGTCTTCAGCCAGCGCAGCGCAGTCGTCGCCGGCACGGCGGCCGCAATGCACAGGCTCGACACCGGGACCCGAAGCTGTGCGATCTCCGCCTGGAGCAGATCGAGCAGCATATCCCAAGCCGGATCGGCAAAGAGTTCCTCGGAAAAATAGCGGGCGCGGAGGCGTCGCGCACGAATAATCGAGCGGACGGTTTCCTGCGCCACCACCGGAGCATCGCCCCGCGCCGAGGGTTCGCTCGTCTGTGGCGCAGCCGCTGGTCCCGCTGACAACCGCGCCAGGGTCGCGGCGATTCTGCTGACCTCGTCGCTGAGCTGTCGAAGCCGCGCGGCGCTCTGGTCCGACGCGACGTCGGACAGCCGCGCCGGGATCCCGGCACGCGCGGCGGCAAGGGCCAGCGCAGCGACGCGGTCGCTGTCACTGCCGTCGATCACGATTTCCACCCTGGAGTCCGGCAAACTGGCCATGACCGGATCGATCAGCGCCGCTGTGGTGGACACGACGGCCGCATAGCGTCCGTCGTTCACGTCCCGGCTGATACGCTGCAGAAGCTCGTCCATCGCACCGCCGCAATCGGCGTCGAGTTCCAGCCACACGGCGCGGGCAGTCGCTTGCCGCTCGATGCGGGACCGAGCCTCACCGAGCGGGACCTCCGCTGCGACCCGAAATCCCGAGGCGTGAACTGTACTGACTGCCCGGCTCATCGCGGCGACACTCGTCGCGGCGATCACGACCGGCGGTTCGTCCGAATAGGAGATGTCCACGTTGCTCTGGATCGCGTCCATAGGGTTGTCCCCCGAGAGAAGAGCGGGTCCGAGCACGGCGGTGTTAACGCGCATTCTGGAGAAAAGTCAGACGAATTCGGCTCCACAACGGATGAAATGGCGGGTGCGCGGAGGCCCCCGACGGCCTAGTGAGGAGATCAGGGGGATTTATGGAACAGCGAGGCGATGCGCTGCGCGGCGCACAGCGCGCGAGGTGGCTTGCCGAGCTGTCCGACGCGCTCGAAGCGGCAGACCGGCTCTTCAGGAAAGCGGGCAGCGATCCGCGCGAATGCGTCGCGGCGATGGATCTCTACCTGCGGATCCAGGGCGCAAGAATGCAGGTCCACGCGCTTAGGCTATACGGCCATTCCGGCCCACCAGCGGAGTTCAATCCGCAATGGACTGAGATCTCGCCGTGGCACGAAACCGCAGCGGCTGATCAAATACCTTGCGGCAGGTCGCCACCGCCCGAGTAGGGCTCCAGGAACGGCGCGAGCTGTGGTGGTTTCCAGCCCGACGTCGCGACGAAGGCGCGATTGAGGAACGCGGGCTTGCCGTAGGACAATGGCGCGCCATCTGGGCCGTCGACCAGGCCGCCAGCGGCGAGAAGGACCGCGTGGCCCGCAGCGGTGTCCCACTCGCTGGTCGGGGCGGCTCGCGGGTAAATGTCTGCATTCCCCTCGGCGACAATGCAGAACTTGAGCGAGGACCCAATAGAAACGAAGTCGCAGGACCCCCCGCTTGCAGCATCCAGATAATCAATCGTCGCTTGGTTGAGGTGGGACTTGGACGCGACGGCGGTCAGTTCCGGGCCGCGGCGCCGAGTCTGGATCGGAACCCGGCCGGTCGGTCCTTCAAGCCAAGCGCCGCTGCCAACGCAGCCAGCATGCATGCGCGCCGTCGCCGGCGCAAACACCACGCCCAGCCGCGGTACGCCTTTTTCGATCAGGCCGATGTTGACCGTATAGTCCTCACCGCCCCGGACAAACTCCTTGGTGCCGTCGAGAGGGTCGACCAGGAAGTAGATGTCACCGTGCGCCGGGATGCGACCGGCCGCGACCTCCTCCTCGGCGATAACTGGTACACCAGGGGCGGCGCGCGCGAGGGCTGCGAGAATGATCAGCTCGGCTGCGCGGTCGGCTTCGGTGACCGGCGAACTGTCCCGCTTCGCCTCGATCTCGAAGCCGCGCCGCACGACGTGCAAGATCGCCTCACCCGCTTCGCGAGCCGCCTCCGCAATCTCATCGAGCAGCTTCGAATGGTTGAACTTGATGCTCAACGTGGCGCCATTCGTATCCCGCCATCGAGGCGGACCGACGCGGCGTTCATGTAGCGATTTTCGATCATGAAGCAGGCCAGTTGGGCGTATTCGTCAGCTTGGCCCAGCCGTTTGGGAAAGGGAACCTGCGCAGCAAGCGCTTCCTGCACGTTGGACGGCATCATGGCGACCATCGGTGTCATGAAGACACCGGGGAGTATCGTGTTCACCCTTATTCCTTCGCCCATCAGGTCGCGGGCGATTGGCAAAGTCATGGCGAGGACCCCGCCCTTGGATGCCGAATAGGCGGCTTGGCCGATTTGCCCATCTTCAGCAGCGACCGACGCAGTATTGATGATTACGCCTTTTTCACCGTCGTCCATCGGATCGAGGTCGACCATACCCAGAGCAGCATGGGCAATACATCGGAAGGTGCCGATCAGGTTGATCTGAATGGCCATTTCGAACTGCTGCAAAGGATAGGGCTTTGCGCTCTTCGTTTCTTTGTCCCGCGCAACGGTCTTGGCGGCATTGGCCACACCCGCACAGTTGACGAGGACTCGCTCTTGGCCGTGCGCGACACGAGCCCGTTCGAACGCGGCTTTGACCGTGTCTTCGGCGGTTACGTCAACATGGCAGAATATCCCGCCGATTTCGCCGGCGACCTGCTCACCTCTCGTCGCATCTCTGTCAAAAACCGCCACCTTGGCGCCTCGCCGGGAGAGCTCGCGGGCAGTCGCCTCACCAAGGCCCGATGCCCCGCCAGTAACGACCGCGGCGATTCCGCTGATGTCCATGCTGTCCTCTTATGCAGTTCAGCCACCCGCCTATGCGCTGAACGCCAGCGATGACAAGGCCGGGAGAGCTGCCTCTTCGGAACGCTCGGCTTCTCAAATCGCTGAAGCGAATGGATGTCCGAGCGGAGAATTGGCGATGGATTACACAAAGATGGGCTATGGACTGGGCATTTTCAGCATTGGCCTGGGCCTGCTCGAGGTTGCGGCGCCGGGACGCCTCGCGCGCTGGCTCGGCATGGATAGCAAGCGGGCCCGATCGACGATCGCTCTGTTCGGTGGCCGGGAACTCCTCGCTGGGGCGATGCTGTTGCGTGGCCCCGCCGTATCGACCAACGTCTGGAACCGCGTGATCGGTGACGGTATCGACCTTGCAGCGCTCGCTTACGCGTTCGGCCGTTCGAACCGCCGGGCGGCGGTCGCCGGCGCGATCGGTTTCGTAGCCGGGGCGGCAAGCATCGACATCTGGGTTGCGCGAGGCCTCGACCGTGAGACGGGGAGGACGTTTCCGCGAGGGCCCGTTCGCGCCGGCTAGGCTTGCGCCCGGTTCATCACGAATGCAGGTTGAACCCGCCATAAGTCCGGCGGGACTCTGGTTTTTTGAGGGGGAAGCGTCGTGGTGACAAAAGTGGCTATCGTTGGACTGGCCGGCGCAGCGGCGACTGCGCTCGCCGGGGTGGCTCCCGTCGGCGCTCAGCAGCCGAGCAGTGTTGCCGTCAGCTCTTCTGTTGCCGCTTATTACGACACTTACCGCGCATCGCCGATCTGGTTCCGCGGAAACGTCCCCAGCCCCGCTATCCGGCAGCTGACTGCGATCCTCCAGCGCGCTCCGTTCGATGGGTTCGCACAAGGACCGCAACTCGCCGCGGAGGTGCAGGCGGCAGCTGCACGCGGTGCGAGCGGCAAACCCGCAGACGCCGCCGCCGCCGATCGCCTCATCTCGAATGTCTGGGTGCAATATGTGCAGGCGCTCAAGCGGCCGACACCCGGCATGATTTATGCATTCCCGGTGCTCGCTCCACAGGGTACCCGCGCCGACAAGATCCTGCTTACGGCAGCTGCGGCGCCCTCGCTTGAGCAATACCTTATCAACACCTCAAATCTGAACCCGGTCTATGCCCAGCTTCGCGATACGGCATGGGCGCAAGCGCAGATGACGGGGAACATGACTCCCGACGCCCGCCTGCTTGCGAATCTCGATCGCGCGCGCTCGATCCCTGCGAGCGGCCGGTTCATGATTGTCGACTCAGCGACGCAGCTCTTGACGCTCTACGAGAATGGGCGGCCGGTCGATTCCATGAAGGTGATCGTCGGCACCAACGAGCTGCCGACCCCGCTGATCGCCAGCATCATGTATTACGTCACGTTCAATCCTTATTGGCACGCGCCCGATCATCTCGTTCGCAAGACGATCGCCCCCAATGTGCTGAATCGCGGCGCCGCATATTTGAAAGCGAACGGCTATCACGTCATCGACGAATGGAGCGAGAATCCGAAGATCATCGACCCGGCCTCGGTTGACTGGAAGGCCGCTGCAGCCGGCAAGGTTCATTTGCGCGTTCGGCAAGACCCCGGACCGCTGAACTCTATGGGAAAGCTGAAATTCCCTTTCCCGAACCCCGAGGACATCTACCTCCACGACACACCGAACAAGGCACTTTTCGCGAAGGAGGCGCGCAACCTCAGTAACGGCTGTGTCCGGGTAGAGGATGCTGCACGCCTCGGCCGCTGGGTGCTCGGCAAGGAGCCCGTGGCTCCCGGGCCCCAGCCGGAGATCCGGGTGCAATTGCCCCAGGGCGTCCCGATCATCCTGACCTACCTGACGGCGCAAGCCAGAGACGGCAAACTGACGTATCTCAAAGATATTTATGGCTGGGATCGCCCGGCGGCCCAGCAGCTGGCAACCGCAACGCAGTAAGGCCGCACGGCCCTTGGGCCGCGCGGACCGCGATGGCCGCAGGGGCTCCGGCCCATTGCAGCACCCACATGAAAAAAACCGGCCCGGGCGATTGCCCGGGCCGGTCTTTCTTTGCCTTGACGACCTCTTAGAAGCCGCGCTCGGGCGCCGGAGGCGGCGGCGGAGGCGGAGGCGGCGGAGCCGGGCAC
>DATLGK010000099.1:0-58195 GCA_035540475.1 Sphingomicrobium sp. | reverse complement strand
ATATTGTTGCCGTCGCACACCCCGCCGGAAGGCTGCCAGCCGATCGCCTGCCCGAGGTCGGACCCCGCGCGCCTGACGAGCTCGAACAGCTGCTCGGCTTCGGGCGTCATCGGCTTGGGCGGGCGGCCGAAGCCGCCGTGGACGTCGATATGGACCTCGTGCTGCTTGACCGTTTCATCGAGCGCCTTGGCGATCAGCCGGGTCGCGATTTCCTGGTCGTCGCCGGTGCGCGGCCGCATGTTGACGCGCAGGATGGCGAGGTCGGGGACGACATTGTTGGGCGACCCGCCGTCGATCTTTGCCGGGTTGATCGACAGGCCGGGCGTGCGCGACATCGACAGGCGTAGCGCCAGCTCGGACGCAGCGACGATCGCATTGCGCCCGTCTTCGGGATTGCGCCCGGCGTGGGCCGACCGCCCGCGCACCACGAAGGAGAAATTCCCGCTTCCAGGACGCGATCCCGCGAGAGTCCCGTCGGGTAGCGCGGCCGGCTCATAGGTCAGCGCCGCGTGCTTGCCCTCGGCGCACTGGGCGAGCAGCGCCGCGGAGGCGGGCGATCCGACCTCCTCGTCGCTGTTGATCAGCACTTCATAGCCGACCCGGTCGGCGAGTGGGCTTCGCTCGACCGCTTTCAGCGCCGCGAGCATCACCGCGATTCCGCCCTTCATGTCGGCCACTCCCGGGCCGTTGAGGACGCCTTCGTCGAGCCAGCGCGTGTCCTGGAACGGATGGTCGGGCCCGAACACCGTGTCCATGTGCCCTGTAAAGAGCAGCTGGACCGGCGCGGTCGGCCGCACCGTCAGATGCAGGTGCCGACCATGTTCGACCTTCACCGTGCGGCCACTGGAATCCACCGTCTCGACGGATGCGGGGGCCTCGAGCCGAAGCAGGCCGGGAAGCGCGGAAAAGGCGTCGGCGAGCAGCTCGGCCATGCGTTCGAGCCCGGCGAGGTTGCGCGAACCGCTGTTGACCGCCGCCCAGGCGAGCACCTGGTCGAGCATCGGCTCGGCGGCCGCGCGGTCGATGGCGGCGCGTTCGGCGGACGACAATGGCCCCATGGCCACGGCTCCTAGCGGGGCGCTTCGCCGATGGCCACACCAGCCGTGCGAAGCCTTTTTGGCCGTGCTATGAACCCACATCTGGAGGGCAAGTCATGAACCTGATGATCGCCGCCGCGCTGCTCGCTCTGACGAGCTCCGGCGAGGAACAGGCCCACGCCCACGGTCCGCAGCTCGGCAAGGTTTCCTTTCCAACGACCTGCAACGGCGAGGCGGATGCGCACTTCCAGCACGGCCTGGGTTGGCTCCACTCGTTCGAATATGCGGAAGCTGCGGACGCTTTCTTGGCAGCGGCCGCGGCTGACCAGAGTTGCGGTATCGCGTACTGGGGCGTCGCGGCGAGTTACTATCATCCGCTGTGGGCGCCGCCGAGCGCGGCCGAGCTGGAGAAGGCGACTGCGGCGATCGCCAAGGCGAAGGCGGCAGGCGCGAAAAGCGCTCGCGAACGCGATTATATTGCCGCGATCGAGACCTTCTACCGTGGCTCCGACACGTTGGACCACAAGACTCGCGCAGCCGCTTATTCGGCAGCGCTGGAACAGCTGCACAAACGCTATCCGGCCGATCGCGAAGCCGCCGTGCTTTATGCGCTGTCGCTAATCGCCCTAGGAACGATGGACCAGGATCCAGAATTTTCGAAGGAGAAGCAGGCGGGCGCCATTCTCAACGCCATCCTCGCGCAGCAGCCAGACCATCCCGGAGTTGCGCATTACCTGATCCATAACTTCGACTATCCGGCGCTTGCCGAGCTGGCTCTGCCCGCCGCGCGGCGCTACGCGAGTATCGCGCCGGATTCCCCGCACGCCCAGCACATGCCCTCGCACATTTTCGTCCGCCTCGGTCTGTGGGAGGAAGCGGTCCGGTCGAATCTCGCGGCAGAGGCGGCCGCGCGCAAACAGGCGCGGGAGCAGGGCCTCGCCGGCTCCTCGAGCGAACGGCTGCACGCGATGGACTATCTCGCTTACGGCTACCTGCAGATGGGCCGCGACAGGGAGGCGCAGCGGGTCCTCTCGGAACTGACAGCCATCGAGCGTGCCGACCCACCGATATTTTCGGTGGCCTATGCGGCCACAGCAGTTCCGGCGCGCCTGATGCTCGAGCGGCGGCAGTGGCGCGATGCTGCGGCGCTGACTCTGCCGGAGAACGTTCGCAACCTCGCTCCACTGGCGAACTTCCAGTGGGGCGAGGCACATATCCACTTCACGCGCGCGATCGGCGCCGCGCGTAGCGGCAACGCTGCGGCGACGCGTGACGAAGTCGCGAAACTACGGGCGATCGAGCAGGCGATGACAGTGCCGCCGGGGACCTACGACTGGAAGACTCAGGTCTCCATCGAACGTCAGATCGCCGAAGCCTGGCTCGCTTTCGCCGAGGGGCGGAAGGAGGAGGCAGCGCGGATCATGCGCGCGGCGGCCGACCTCGACGACGCGTCCGAAAAGCATCCGGTGACTCCCGGAGCAATCCTTCCGGCTCGCGAGCAGTGGGGCGAGCTGTTGCTAGAGCTCGGCCGGCCAGCCGAGGCGCTCGCCGAATATGAAGCATCGCTCAAGCGTGCGCCGAAACGCCTCGCGGGCGTCTATGGCTCGGCGCGCTCGGCGAAGCTCGCCGGCGACATGGCCAAGGCGCGCCGCTATTATGCAGAGCTGCTCGAAATCACCCAGAGCGGCGACGGGACGCGCGCAGAAGTGCAGGAAGCGCGCGCCTTCATGAGCGGGGGTGCGGGCCGTTAAGGTCATCCCGGAAAGCTTCGAGTAGCTGCCGATAGACGCCCCGCTTGAACGGAACGATCAGCTCGGGAAGCGCATTGGGATCGACCCATTTCCAGTCGCGGAATTCGGGGTCGGCGCCGGCCTTGAGGTCGATGTCGCTGTCGCGGCCGAGGAAGCGGGCGAGGAACCAGTCCTGCTCCTGGCCCAGCCACTTGCCGCCCCACAGGCGCGGCCGCCATTCCTCGGGCAGGTCGTAGCGCAGCGGCTCGCGGCATCGCGCGATCCGCTCGACCAAGTGCGGCGCGATTCCGGTCTCCTCCTGAAGCTCGCGCAGCGCGCATGCCCACGGGTCCTCGCCCTCGTCGATCCCGCCCTGCGGCATTTGCCACGCGTCTTCGGGATTATCGATCCGCGCGCCGACGAATACCTTGTTGTCGGCGTTAAGCAGCATCACGCCGACCCCGCGGCGATAGGAGCGATCCCGATCTGTCATGTCCCGTCATTGCGTGGCGGAATGCGGCGAAGCAATGCCGATAATTGCAGCAACCGGCGATTGTCTCGCGGCGGCCGCCATGACAGGCTTGGTCGATGCTCGCTCTGCTCCTGGCCGTCGCTGCAAGCGCCCAGACGCTTCCGCCGGCACCGCGCGGTTTCGGTGACTGGATGGTCGGCTGCGACAATCGCCGGGATTGTCAGGCGGTAGGCTTTGCCGACCCCAGCGAACCGTCGGGCGTCGATCCGGATGCGCCCCCATTCATCGGTATCATCGTGAGCCGCAAGGCCGAGGTTCAGGCCGAACCGAGCATCGAAATCGACCAGCGCTTCTTCGAGCTTGACGATTATAGCGGGGACATCATCGCCGACGGAAAGAAGACGGCTTTCGGGTTCGATAAAAGCGGCGACCTCGTTGGCGATGCGCGGCAGTTCGTCAGGGTCCTCGCGGCTTCATCGACCGTCGTCGTGCGCGGCCCGCGCGGCGACACGCTCGGCGCCTTCCGCACGCGCGGAGCAAGCGCCGCTCTTCGCTGGATGGACGACCGCCAGCTGCGGGGCGGAACGGTCACGGCGATCGTCGCGGCTGGAACCAGCCCGCCCTCGGCGGTTCCGCCTCCGCCGCCGCTGCCGAAGATCGCCCTGCCGCCGATATCGTCGAAGCCCCCGCGCCAGCTGACCGCCGCGCAGATCGCCGCGGCGCGCAAGCCTTTCGACCTGTGCGACGAGCCCCGCGGCCGTGTCGAATATTACCGGATCGACGCCGCCCACAGCATCGCCATCGTCGATTGCTGGAGCGGGCCTTACCAGTCGGACGGCATCATCGTTCTCGTCCCGGACCGGGGGCAGCCTCGGCTGGCGCCGCTCGAAGCGGCAACGGAGGAAGAGCTCAAGGGGCCCGCACACGAGCGCAGCCGGCTGATTTCTCCCGATTACGATCCTGATCGCCGGCTGCTGTTCATGAACTATCGCGGCCGCGGCCTCAACGATTGCGGCGCAAACGGGTCCTGGGCGTGGGACGGTACGGCGTTCCGGCTCGCCAGCTATGGCGCGCTCAACGAATGCCGCGGCGTGACCGCGCGCCTGCCTTATTGGCAGACGGCCAACGATCCTTCGGCCCACGAATAGAGAAAGGTGGCGAACGCCCGGTCACGCGCCTAAAAGGGTCGCAACTCGAAACTCGCGCGTTTGTGAAGGATCCTCTTGTGGCGACAGCCACTCATCTTCTGACTGAAAAGGAAGCGACCGCGCATCCGCCCAGGGAGGCGGTCGTTGTCCGCTTTGCCGGCGACAGCGGCGACGGAATGCAGCTGACCGGCGGCCAGTTCACCTTGTCGACCGCCCTTGCCGGCAACGACCTTGCCACCTTCCCCGATTTTCCGGCGGAAATTCGCGCGCCCCAAGGGACCACATTCGGCGTCTCCGCCTTCCAGATCAACTTCGGCTCCTGCTCGATCGACACCGCCGGGGACCAGCCCGACGTGTTGATCGCGATGAACCCCGCGGCCTTGAAGGTGAACGTCGACCAGCTGCGCGAAGGCGGGCTGATCATCGCCGACGAGGGCGAGTTCACCCAGCGCAACCTCGCCAAGGCAGGCTACGAGCAGAACCCGCTCGAGGACGGGACCCTCGCGAAGTGGCAGGTGGTCCACTTCAACATTTCGCAGCTGACCCTCGACGCGGTGAAGCCGTTCGGCCTCGGCAACAAGGAAGCGCTGCGCTGCAAGAACATGTGGACGCTGGGCCTGGCGCTGTGGATGTTCGACCGCGACCGCCAGCCGATCGTCGACTGGCTGAAGACCAAGTTCGCCAAGGCGCCCGAGCTCGCCGAGGCCAATATCGCGGCGCTCAACGCCGGCCACGCCTATGGCGAGACGGTCGAGATGGGCGCGCCGTTCAAGCAGCACCATCTTGCGCCCGCTCCGGCTGAGCCGGGCCTTTACCGCACCGTCACCGGGGCCGAAGCGCTCGCGCTGGGCCTCGTCGCCGGATGCCAGCTTGCGGGCGTTGAGATGTTCTTCGGCTCCTATCCGATCACTCCGGCAAGCCCGCTGCTCCATCACCTTGCGCGCCTCAAGGAATATGGGATCACCACCTTCCAGGCGGAGGATGAGATTGCCGCGATCTGCGCCGCGATCGGCGCCAGCTATGCGGGGCAGCTCGGGATCACCTCGTCGTCGGGGCCGGGGATCGCGCTCAAGACCGAAGCCCTCGGACTTGCGGTGATGACCGAGCTTCCGCTGGTCGTCGTCAATTCGCAGCGCGGCGGCCCGTCGACCGGGCTTCCGACCAAGACCGAGCAATCCGACCTCTACCAGGCGGTTTATGGCCGCAACGCCGATGCGCCTTTGCCGGTGATCGCTGCACGTTCGCCGGCCGACGCGTTCGATTGTGCGATCGAGGCGTGCCGCATCGCCACCCGCTACATGACTCCGGTCATGCTTCTGACTGACGGCTATATCGCCAATGCCGCCGAGCCGTGGCGGGTGCCGGACATGAGCGGCTACGAGCCTTTCCCGGTCACTTTCGCCGACAGCCCGCCAGGCGAAGGCGAAAGCGTGATGCCTTATTCGCGCAATTGCGACATGGCGCGTCCGTGGATCAGGCCCGGAACAGCCGGGCTCGAGCATCGCATCGGCGGCATCGAGAAACAGCCGGGGACCGGCAACATCGATTATTCGCCGGCCGCGCACCAGGAGATGAGCGACACCCGCGCCGCCAAGGTGCTGAGCGTCGCTTATTCCATCCCCGACCAGGACATCTGCCTCGGCCGCGAAGGGGCGGAGCTGGCGGTGGTCGGCTGGGGCTCGACCTTCGGCCCGATCCATCAGGCGGTGCGGCGCGCGCTGGCCAGGGGACAGGACGTCGCCCACGTCCACATCCGCCACATCTGGCCGATGCCGCGAAATATGTCTGTCCTACTTAAGGGCTTCCGGCATATCCTGGTGCCGGAGATGAACATGGGCCAGCTCAAGACCCTGCTTCGCGACCAGTTTCTGGTCGATGCGCGCTCGCTGACCAAGGTTTCCGGCCACCCGTTCCGAATTGCCGAGATCGAGGCCGCGATCGACGCCGCTCTGGACGGGAGCTCGCGCGGTTAGATGGCGTCAACTTCGTCAACTTCTGGCATCCGGATAGCTCCGTCATGAGACAGCTCAATGCCTTCCCGCTGATCGCGATGCTGATCATCGTCCTGTTCCTGATCTATTGGCTGGCGTGGTGAGATGAACGACTTGACCCCAATTCCCGCGACGACGGCCAAGGACTGGGCGAGCGACCAGGAAGTCCGCTGGTGCCCGGGTTGCGGCGACTATGCGGTGCTGAAGGCGGTGCAGCGGACCATGCCCGATCTCGGCGTCGCGCGCGAGAAGACGGTGTTCATCAGCGGCATCGGCTGCTCGAGCCGCTTCCCTTATTATATGGCGACCTACGGCTTTCACACGATCCACGGCCGCGCGCCCGCGGTCGCCACCGGGGTCAAGCTCGCCAATCCCGAGCTCGACGTGTGGATCATCACCGGCGACGGGGACGCGCTCAGCATCGGCGGCAACCACACGATGCACGTGCTGCGGCGCAACCTCGACTGCCAGATCCTGCTGTTCAACAACGAGATCTACGGCCTCACCAAGGGCCAATATTCGCCGACCAGCCGGGTTGGCACGCGCAGCCCCTCGACCCCGTTCGGCTCGGTCGACCGGCCGGTCACGCCCTGCATGTTCGCGCTCGGATCGGGCGCCCGGTTCATCGCTCGCGGCATCGACGTCCACAAGAACCTGCCCGAAGTCCTCAAGGCCGCGCATGCCCACCGCGGCGCGAGCTTTGTCGAAATCTACCAGAATTGCGTCGTCTATAACGACGACGTGTTCGCCGGATTCACCGAGCGCGATGTCGCGTCGGAAAAGCAGCTGTGGCTGAAAGCCGGGGAGAAGATGCTGTTCGCGGGCGGCGCCAAAGGCCTCGCGCTCGACACCGAGCGGCTGTGCCTGAAGGTCGTCGATGGGGACGACCCGGCGGTGATCGTCCACGACCCCAAGAACAAGGGCATCGCGGCGATGCTGATCGAAATGCCGGCGGGCTTCCCGGTCGCGCTGGGCGTGATCTACGAAGACCCCGCGCCGACCTTCGAAAGCGCGGTGATCGAACAGAATCAGGCTGCCGCCTCGGGCAAGACGCCCGACCTCCAGAAGCTGGTCAGCAAGGGCCAGACCTGGATGGTCGAAAAGGAGCCCAAGCCCCTTTGATTCGCGGCCGCTGATTGGACAATCTCACTCACTCGATGGCCGGCTGGGCGCTGGGCCAGGCCGGCCTTAAGACCAAGACGCGCAAGGGCCTCGCGGCGCTGATCCTCGGCGCCAACATGCCCGACATCGACGTCTTCTTCGGCAATGCGCCGTGGGATCCGCTGGCGATCCACCGCGGCTTCACCCACGGCCTCGTCGGCGGGATCCTGGTGATGCCGCCGATCCTGGCGGGGCTGCTGTGGCTCCTCGATCGCTGGCAGCTAAGACGAGGAGCGACATTCAAGAGCGGTCTGGCGATGGACTTCCACTGGCTCGTCGCGCTCTCTTACCTCGGGGCGGCCACCCATCCTTTGCTCGACGTGCTGACGACCTATTCGGTCCAGCTCTTCTCGCCCTTCTCGAACCGCTGGTACCACGCCGACGGCCTGTTCATCATCGACGTCTGGGTGTGGCTGCTGCTGGCGCTGGCGATCGGCATTTCCAAGCGGCGCGAACAAAAGGGCCGCGAATGGCGGCGCATTCCGCAGGCCGCGATCGCGGTCCTGCTCGCGTACATCGGCCTCAACCTGCTGATCAGCCACCGGGCCGCCTCGGCGGTTCGGGAGTGGGCGGGCGGCCGGCCGGCCGAGGCGATCTTCGCTTCGCCGCCGCCGGTCGCTTTCTGGCGGCGCGAACTCGTGTGGCGAGAAGTGCAATGCTATCGCCGCAGCCGGTACGATCCGCTCGCCGGTGGGTTCGATAAGGTCACCGACTGCCGGCCCCATTTCATGGACGACCCGACGGTTCGCGAAGCCGTGCGGCGGGATCCGCGGCTTCAAAAATTCCTCAAATGGTCGATCCTTCCGCAGGCCGAGGTGATCCGCGAGCGCTGCGCAATCCGGGTCGCGATCGGCGACGCGCGTTATGGCGAGGGACGGCGCTCGCGCCTTGCGCGGGACAGCGTGATGCCGACCGGCGCGCCCGGCTGCCCGGATAATCTCGACAAGCGCGCGCCCAGTTCATAACTCGCCGGCCATGAGCACACGCGGCGAGCATCTGGTGCTTGGCGACCGCGGTTTCGCCACCGGCGGCGGGTTTCTCGCCCGCCTCATGGCCCCCGGCCTGTCGCGCGTTCTCGACAAGGTCGACCGGTGCCTCGTCAGCGGCGGGATCGACGTTACTTTGCCGGACGGAAGCCAGCGCCGGCTCGGCTTTCGCAAGCCCGGGCCGGTCGCCCAGGTCCGGCTGTCGAGCTGGCTCGCGCTGGTTCGGCTCGCGACCTCGGGGTCAGTCGGCTGGTACAAGGCCTGGACGCTCGGCGAATGGAGCAGCCCGGACCCGGTCGCCTTGTTCGAGCTGTTCTCGGCCAACGCGGTTGCGCTCGGCAATGTCGGCCGCGCCAAGGGGCCGTTCCGCTGGGTCAATGCGCTTGCCCACCGGCTGCGCGACAATGCGCCGCGCAAGGCGCGCCGGAACATCGCCGCGCATTACGACCTCGGAAACGACTTTTATTCAGCCTGGCTCGACGAGACGATGACCTACAGTTCGGCGCGCTTTGCCCGACCGGACGACAGCCTCGAAGCCGGCCAGCTCCACAAGACGCGTTTGCTGCTCGACCGGCTCGAGCTGAAGCCCGGTGATCGCCTGCTCGAAATCGGCTGCGGCTGGGGCACGCTGGCGATCGAAGCCGCGAAACGCGGCGCCTCGGTGGTGGGTCTGACGCTATCGACCGAACAGAAGGCCTGGGCGGACCGCAAAGTCGCCGAGGCCGGCTTCGCCGACCGGATCGAGATCCGGTTGCAGGATTATCGCCAGACCGCCGAGCAGTTCGATGCCGTTGCCTCGGTCGAGATGGTCGAGGCGGTCGGACGCCGCTGGTGGAGCGCTTATGTCGACAGTATCGCCCGCAACCTGAAACCGGGCGGCCGCGCCGCGCTCCAGTTCATTGCGATGCGCCACGAGCTGTTCGAGCGCTATGCCCGCAGCGCCGACTTCATTCAGACCTATATTTTCCCTGGCGGCATGCTGATCGACGAACCCGAGCTCGAAGCCCTGGCGCGCAGGCAAGGCTTGTCGTGGCAGGACCGCGAGGGCTTCGGCCGCGATTATGCCGAAACGTTGAAGCGCTGGCGCGGGCGCTATGACCAGGCAGTCGAGCGCGGCGAACTCGCCGGCTTCACGCCGGCCTTCCATGATTTGTGGCGCTATTATCTGATGTATTGCGAGGGCGGCTTCCGCGGCGGCGCGATCGACGTCGCGCAAGTGACGATGACCAAAGCCTAGGCTTCGACGCGGATCTTTCCCCCGCTCGCGGCCTCGCTCGTAAGCCGCTCGACGATCGCCTCAGCGACGACCTCTGGCGGTTTCACCTGTTCCGGTTCTTCGCCCGGGAAGGCGAGGGCCCGCATCCGGGTCCGGGTCGCGCCCGGGTCGACGATGTGGACCCGAACCCGGCCGAGATGAGCGGTTTCGTCGGCATAGGCGCCGAGCAGGCCTTCGAGCGCGGCCTTGGACGATCCGTAAGCGCCCCAAAAGGCGCGCGGGTCGCTGCCGACCGAGGAGGTGAGCGCGACGACGTCGGCCCTTTCGGCTTTCTTGAGCAAAGGGTCGAAGGCCGCGATCAGCGCCTGATTGGCAAGCAGGTTGAGGCTGAGCAGGCGCGCATATTCCTTGGGGTCGATGTCCTGGACGGGTGTCAGGGAGCCGAGCATGGCGGCGTTCAGCACCAGCACGTCAAGCTTGCCCCAGCGCTCGGCGACGGCGGTTGCGAGCTTGCCGATGCTCTCGCCCTCGGTGAGGTCGAGCGGTGCGATCGTGGCGCTGCCGCCCGACGCGTGAATCCGCTCCTCCACCTCCTCGAGCGCGTTCGCGCTGCGGGCGACCAGGATCACGTGCGCCCCGCCTGTGGCGAGCGCCTCGGCGACGGCCGCGCCAATGCCCCGGGACGCGCCGGTGACGAGCGCGAGCTTGCCGTCGAACGGCTTTGAATCAGTCATGGCGCGTGCCTGTAGCGGCTTAGCGGCTGGCGACAAGCGACAGCGCCGCGCCCTCGTCCTTTTCCGAGTGATCGGTGAGGCTGGTCGGATAGTCGCCGCTGAAGCAGGCGTCGCAACGCTGCGGCTGGGCGGCATCGCGTTCCTCGCCGAGCGCGCGGTACAGGCCCTCGATTGAGATGAAGGCCAGGCTGTCGGCATTGATATAGTCGCGCATCTGCTCGACCGTCATCTGCGAGGCAAGCAGCTTGGCGCGCTCCGGCGTGTTCACGCCGTAAAAGCAGCTGTGCCGGGTCGGCGGCGATGCGATCCGCATGTGCACCTCGCGGGCACCGGCATCGCGCATCATCTGCACGAGCTTCACCGACGTCGTCCCGCGAACGATCGAATCGTCGATCAGGACGATGCTTTTGCCGTCAACCAGGGCCGAATTGGCGTTGTGCTTGAGCTTGACGCCGAGATTGCGCACTTCCTGGGTCGGCTGGATGAAGGTCCTGCCGACGTAATGCGAACGAATGATCCCGAGCTCGAACGGAATTCCCGACTGCTGGCTGTAGCCGATCGCGGCCGGCACTCCGCTGTCGGGCACGGGCACGACATAATCGGCCTCGACGGGTGCCTCGCGGGCGAGCTCCGCGCCGATGTTCTTGCGCACCTCGTAGACCGAAACGCCCTCGGCGATGCTGTCGGGCCGCGAGAAATAGACATGCTCGAACACGCAAGGGCGGGGAGCGACTTGCTCGAACGGCCGGAAGGAGCGCAAGCCGCTATCATTGACGAGGATCAGCTCGCCGGGCTCGACGTCGCGCAGGAAGCTCGCCCCGATCACGTCGAGCGCGACGGTTTCCGAGGCGAAGATGATCGTCTCGCCAAGCTTGCCCATGACCAGGGGCCGGATTCCGAGCGGATCGCGGCAGGCGACCAGTCCTTCGTCGGTCAGCACCAGCAGAGAATAAGCGCCTTCCACCTGGCGCAGCGCGTCGGTCAGCCGCTCGAGCCGCGTCGTGAAGCTGGAGGTCGCCACGAGATGGATGATGACTTCGGTGTCGCTGGTCGACTGGAAGATCGAGCCCCGGCGGTTGAGCGTACGGCGAAGCTTCATCGCATTCGACAGATTGCCGTTGTGAGCGACAGCGAAGCCGCCCTCGGCCATTTCGGCGAAAAGCGGCTGGATGTTGCGCAGGCCGGATTCGCCGGTCGTCGAGTAGCGCACATGGCCGACCGCGGATCGGCCGGCGAGCTTGCGCATCACTTCGTCGCGGTCGAAATTTCCGGCGACGTGGCCCATCGCGCGGTGGGCGTGAAAATGACGGCCATCGAAGCTGATGATGCCGGCGGCTTCCTGACCGCGGTGCTGAAGCGCGTGGAGGCCGAGCGCGACGAAGCTCGCCGCATTGTCCGCGCCCCAAAGGCCGAAGACACCGCACTCCTCGCGCAGCTTGTCCCCATTGAGCGTGGGGTCGAACGGATTGGTCGTCAGCATGGTCGGGTCCCCGGCTACCCACTCTGTTGCATGGCGGCCTCGCCCATATAGGCGCGCGCTGCGCCTTTGTCGCCCCGCCGATGAATTGGGCGTTAAGTGTGAGAGCAATCTGATCGAGGATCCGGCTAACGGGCGCTTGTCGGCAGGTCGGTTGCACAATAGGACTGTACTGACACGGAGGTAAGCAGATGCCGACTTATGTAGCGCCGGTGCGGGAAACCCGCTTCATCCTCGACAACGTTCTCGACATTTCGCGCTACTCGAACCTGCCGGGGTTCGCCAATGCGACGCCCGACCTGATCGAGGCTATTCTCGAGGAAGCCGGCCGTTTCTGCACGGAAGTATTACAGCCGCTCAATCGCGTCGGCGACGAGGTCGGCTGCAAGCGCAACGACGACGGTTCCGTCACCACGCCGCCGGGCTTCAAGGAGGCGTATCAGCAATTCTGCGAAGCCGGCTGGCCGACGCTGACCGCCCCCGAGGAATTCGGCGGGCAGGGGCTGCCGCAGGTCATCGGCACCGCGGTCAGCGAATACATTCTATCCGCCAACCACAGCTTCGAAATGTATCAGGGCCTGACGTCGGGAGCGATTGCTTCGCTGCTGATCAAGGGATCGGACGAGCTCAAGCAGCGCTACGTGCCGAACATGGTCACCGGCAAATGGACCGGGACCATGAACCTGACCGAGCCGCATTGCGGCACCGACCTCGGCCTCTTGAAGACCCGCGCTGAGCCGAACGACGACGGCAGCTATTCGATCACCGGGACCAAGATTTTCATCTCCTCGGGCGAGCACGACATGTCCGAGAACATCGTCCACCTCGTCCTCGCCAAGCGCGCGGGCGCGCCCGACAACGTCAAGGGCATCTCGCTGTTCGTCGTGCCCAAGTTCCTGGTCAATGACGATGGCACGCTCGGCGAGCGCAACAGCGTGTCGTGCGGCGCGATCGAAAAGAAGATGGGCATCCACGGCAATGCGACCTGCGTCATGAATTATGATGGGGCCAAGGGCTGGCTGGTCGGGGAACCCGAAAAGGGCCTTGCGGCGATGTTCATCATGATGAACGCCGCTCGCCTCGGCGTCGGCCTACAGGGCCTCGCGCAGGGCGAGGCTGCCTATCAGAATGCCGCATCTTATGCGCGCGAGCGGCGCCAGAGCCGCGCTCTCAAGGAGCAGAACCGCGATTCGGAGGCCAAGGCCGACCCGATCATCGTCCATCCGGACGTGCGGCGGATGCTGATGGAAAGCCGCGCCTGGAACGAGGCGGGGCGAGCGCTCTGCCTGTGGGGTGCGTTGCTGGTCGACCTCGTGCGCCGCTCGCCCGACGAAAAGGAGCGGGAGCAGGCCGACGATTTGCTCGGGCTGCTGACGCCCGTGATCAAGGGCTATCTCACCGACAAGGGCTTCCAGGCAGCGGTTTACGCCCAGCAGATTTATGGCGGGCACGGTTATATCCGCGAGCACGGGATCGAGCAGTTCGTGCGCGATGCCCGGATCACCCAAATCTACGAGGGGACCAACGGCATCCAGGCGATGGACCTCGTCGGCCGCAAGCTGCCGAAGGAAGGCGGCCGGGCCGTGCGCGCTTTCTTCGAGCTGGTCGGCCGGGAGATCGGCGAGGCCAAAGCTGCCGGCGATCCCGCGGGCGTGGCGGGGGCGCTGGAGCCGGCGCTTCAGGACCTGCAAGCGGCGACCATCTGGCTCGCGCAGAACGCGCCCGCCGATCCGGACAACGCCGGCGCTGCTGCTTACGCCTATATGGACCTGATGGGCCTGGTTTCGCTCGGCTGGATGTGGCTGAAGATGGCGGCGGCGTCACGGCGCGCTCTCGACGAGGGCCAGGACGACGCGGCGTTTCACGAGGCCAAGCTGGTGACCGCGCGTTTCTACGCGGAGCGGGAGCTGCCGATGTCGAGCGCGCTGCGCCGCAAGGTCGAGGCGGGCGCCGAAAGCCTGATGAAAATTCCCGCCGAGGCCTTCTAGACTCGGGCTGGCTTCGCGGCCCCGCACGACCTCCGCCTGAGGGCAAACATGCCGCGTGTTAACTCACGCGCATGGTAAATTTGCGGCGAACCAATTGCTTTCAACGGCTGTTGAGACCCGCCGCTGCAAACGGCTCCCCTCGATTGCAAAAGTGGGGAATCAAGATGCGTCTTAAAATCTGCTTTGCGGCCGCGGCCGCGACTCTGCTGTCGTCCTCGCCCGCGTTCGCGCAGGCTGTCGCGACGGCCAATGCTGCGGCCGAGGCGCGGGGCGTCGTCCTCCAGCCGCTGACGCTGACCAAGCTCAGCGACCTCGACTTCGGCTGGGTCATTTCGACCAACACCGCCGGCAGCGTTTCGGTCAGCGCCGAGACGGGCGCACGTTCGGCAAGCGGCGGCGTCGGTCTGGTCGCCGGCCAGAACGGCGGGCGCGGCAGCTTCGCCGGTGCCGGCACCGCCGGCAACCAGGTGGTGCTGACTCTCAACCCGGCGGCAGTGCTGACCAGCACCACGAACCCCGCCAACACCATCAACGTCAGCGACATGCGTCTCGACGGCTGCGGCGTGGCCTGCGTCACCGACACGCGCACGATCAACAACAGCGGCGCCTTCCAGGTCGGCGTTGGCGGTGACTTCGACATCGCCGCCAATCAGCCCAACGGCCTGTACACTGCGACATTCGACCTGACGGCCGAATATCAATAATCGACGCATTCTGCGCTCGGGGCATGGGGCGGTCGCCGGTTCATCCGGCGGCCGCCCTTTCCTTTTCGGTCGGGGTTAAACCGTAGTTCACCTCTGCGCGACGAGGCGAGTGTCCGCCGCGACGAACGCGGGGCCCGCCGCACTGGGGCAGGGCGTTTTATGCGCGAAGGCTCCAACCATCATGGAAGGAGGAACGAGCCATGCGTATGTTCAAGACAATGTTGGCCGCCGGTGCCGGCCTTGCAGCGTTTGCTGCCGCCGCGCCCGCCGCTGCCCAGTACGGCTATAATCCCTATACCTATAACCCCTACGCCCAAAATCCCTACAGCTACAGCCAGTACGGCTACAGCCCTTATGGGATGAACACGTCGCTCGCCGTGCAGCAGTGTAACGCTGCGGTGCAGAGCCGCCTGCAGAGCCGCCAGTCGCTCGGCAGCATCCTTGGCACGCTGATCGGCGTCCCGATGGCGCCCCAGGCGCGCGTCCTGAGCGTCACCGAAGTGCGGCCGCGCAACTCGACCACCATGCGCGTCCGTGGCCTCGCGACCAGCGGCCGGCATGCGTATAACCCGTACGGCGCCTATGGCGTCGGCGCCTATGGCGCGCTCGGTTACAATTATGCCAGCCAGGCCGACCTGTCGTTCAGGTGCGACGTCGATTATCGCGGCTACGTCCGCAGCGTCGACATCAATCGCCGCTAATCACGCGGGAGGATAGGTCGCAAGCAGGAGCGCCGGCGCATCGCCGGCGCTCCTTTTTTTGAGGTTCAGCGCTCGGTCAGCGCGCGTTTGCCACAACCCGAAGCGATGTTCGTGCGTTGGGCGCCGCTGAAGCGGTATCCGCGCAAGGGAGTTTGGTGAGAATCATGATGACAATCGCAATGCGCCGGCTGGCGCTCGCCCGGCTCGCGGCGCTTTCGGCTGCACTGCTGGTCGCGGCTGGACCCGGCGCGGTCGCCCACGCGCAACCCGCGACCAGCGAGGTCGCCGCCTTTTACGCCAGCCGCGGCGGCGCTCCGCTGTGGCTCGCTCCAAGCTCGGGGAACGCCGCGCAGCAATTGCTTACTCTGCTGACCACGGCCCAGGCCGACGGTCTCGACCC
Organism: Sphingomicrobium sp.; assembly: GCA_035540475.1. GTDB lineage: Bacteria > Pseudomonadota > Alphaproteobacteria > Sphingomonadales > Sphingomonadaceae > Sphingomicrobium. The sequence continues at coordinate 42,450 of DATLGK010000099.1, read as the reverse complement.
GAGGCGCTACAACGTCCGCGCGCTCACCCGCGCCGTCGAAGAGGCGCGCCGCGGCAATGCGACCGCCGCTCAGCGCGCCGAAACCATGCTTTCCAGCGCGTTCGTCGCTTATGTGCGCGATATGCGCCGGGATCCGGGCGTCGGCGTCATTTATGTCGACCGCGAACTCAAGCCGGCGCCGCCGATGGCCTCCGCGATCCTCGCCGACGCCGCGCGGGCACCCTCGCTGTCCGATCATCTCCAACGGATGGGCTGGATGAACCCGATCTATACGCAGCTGCGCCAGGCGATCGCGGGCCGTCTCTACAGGAATACGGCCGAATCCCGCCTTCTCGCGCTCAATCTCGATCGCGCGCGTGCGCTGCCGCCGGCGCGCGGCCGCTACGCAATCGTCAATCCGGCCGCGGCCCGCCTCTATATGTACGAGGACGGACAGGTCGTGGATTCGATGCGCGTCGTCGCTGGCCGCCCCGAGCCCGCCGCGCAGACGCCGATGATGAACGCCTTCATCCGCTACGTGGCGCTCAACCCTTATTGGAACGTGCCCGAGGATATCGCGGCAAAGCGGCTCGCGCCAAACGTCTTCAAAGGGGGCCGCGCCTATCTCAACGCAAAGGGCTATGAGGTGCTGTCCGACTGGTCGGACAATGCGCGCGTGATCGATCCCATGAGCGTGGACTGGAGGGCGGTGGTCGCCGGGCGCGCGACGGTACGACTGCGGCAGAAGCCGGGACCGGCCAACTCAATGGGCCGGATGAAGTTCATGTTCCCCAACGCCCAGGGGATCTGGCTCCACGATACGCCCGAGAAAGAGAAGATCGAGGAGGCAGCGCGGCTGCAAAGCAGCGGCTGCGTCAGGCTCGAGGATGCGCCGCGGTTTGCCCGCTGGCTGTTCAATGGCCGGCCGCCCCGCGCCCAGGGCGCGCGGCCCGAGCAAAAGGTGGAGCTGCCGCAGCCGGTTCCGCTGTACATCACCTATCTGACGGCGGTGCCGAGCGGGACCTCGATCGTCTATTTCGACGATTCCTACGGCAAGGACCGCGCTGCGCCGCGGCGGCTGGCGGGCAGATAGCAGCGCCAATCAGGCGCCGCTCGCCTCGCGCTGCTGCGGGTCGATGTACCAGGGCCTGAGCATGGTCACCTGGTTGAGCTTCTCGCGCTTGGGCGCGAGCCGGCCGAGGTCGAATTGCTCGCCGAACTGGACTCCGAACTTTCCCGCCTGCGCCCAGCGGACGATTCCGCGCACGGGTCCGACGCCAACGATGTCGATGGCGATCTCGGCGCCCGGGGCGACAGCGATCGGGCATTCGACCAGAGCGCCCATCGAGGAGATGTTGCGGAGCCGGACCTCTACCGTCTGGTTGCCGATCGAAGTGATTGCCCGGCGCATCAGGCGCTGGCGCGGCTCGCGGATGCATTGATATCCGTCGGCCTCTACGGTGACGCGATTTGCGAGCTCGCGCGCGGTTTCGGCATCGGTCGGCCGCCCGAAGATATAACCCTGGACCATGCTGACTCCGAGCTCGCGGATCAGCTGCAGGTCGTCGTGGGTCTCGACGCCTTCGGCGCAGCTGTCCATTCCCAGAGTCTCCGCAAGGGTAACGATGGCTCGAATGATCGCCGCGTTGCGGTTGGTCGCTGATGCGGCGCCGCGGACAAAGCTCTGGTCGATCTTGATCTTGTCGAATGGCGCCTTCTTCAAATAGCCGAGCGAGCTGTAGCCGGTTCCGAAATCATCGAGGGCAAGGCGGACGCCGAGTTTCTTGAGCTTGGCGAAGGTCTCGTCGGTCGTATCGCCTTCGGCCAGGAACACGCCCTCGGTGATCTCCAGCTCGAGCCGTTCTGCGGGAACGCCCGTTTCGTGCAGATGCTGCGCGACCATGGCCACTACGTTCGGATCGTTGAACTGCAGCGGAGAGAGGTTGACCGCGACGCGAACATGTTCGGGCCAGCGGGCAGCTTCCTCGAGCGAAGTGCGCAGCACCCACTCGCCGATGCGGCCGATGAGTCCCGCTTCCTCCGCGAGAGGAATGAACTTGGCGGGCGAAATCGGTCCGCGCGTCGGGTGCTGCCACCGGACCAGCGATTCGAACCCTGAAATCTCTTCGCCCGCGGCGCGGACGATCGGCTGATAGCAGACCGACAGTTCGTCGCGGTCGATTGCCTGACGGAGGTCGTTCTCCAGCAGCTGGCGTTCGGCCGCCTCGCTGTGCATCGAGCTCTCGTAAAAGGCGTGCTTGCCCCGGCCCGCGGCCTTGGCTGCGTAAAGCGCGAGGTCGGCGTTGCGCACGAGAGCGTCGGCGCTGGCCCGCCCGGGGTCGCCGATCGCGATGCCGACCGAGGCGCCGATTGTCACTTTGTGGCCTTCGATGCTGTAGGGCCTCGACACCTGCTCGATGAGGGTGCGGGCGAGCGATTCCAGGAGGCCGATGTCGACCGTGCCGGGAAGCACGGCCTGGAATTCGTCGCCGCCGAGACGGCCGACCTGGCCGTGATTGCCCATCACCGACTTCAGCCGTTCGGCAACCTGGCGCAGCAGCGCATCCCCGACGGGATGGCCAAGCGTGTCGTTGACGTTCTTGAACCGATCGAGGTCGATCATCAGCAATGCGCAGCCCTTCTGGCGGTGCGCGGCGTTGCGCAGCGCCTCTTCCAGCGTCTGGCGCATCATTGCCCGGTTCGGCAGGCCGGTTAGCGAGTCGAAACGCGCGAGCCGGCTGATTTCGCGTTCGGACTTGCGTTGCTCCGTGAGATCCGTGCCAATGCCGCGAAAGCCGAGAAAGCGGCCGCGCTCGTCAAAGATCGGATTACCCGATAGCGACCAGTGGACGTCCTGCTCGCTGGCCGGCCGCACCACGACGTCGGAGAAAGGGAACCGCGCCGACAGATGGAAGCCAAGGGTCTTCCCCTCTTCGGTCGATTCCGATGAATTATCGACCGAGAGCAGGTCGGTGAACTGGCGCCCGAGCAATTCCCCGGGGTTGCAATGGAAATCCTCGGCGAGCTGACCCGAAACATAGGACAGCGTTCCGAGGGAATCCGTTTCCCAGAACCAGCCGCGGCCGCTGTTTTCGAACTCCTCGACGAAATTGAGCGCTTTTTTCGCCTGCCACTCGATCGCCAGTCGGCGCCGCCCGGCGGCCAGCGATCGCTGTGTGATCGCAATGCTGTAGATGAGCATGATCAGCGCCAGCGACGCCATCGCCACGCTCAGCTGCAGGTTCGGCGAAAAGGCGATCGAGGCGCCGATCGCGGCGATGGTATTGACCAGCGCCAGTGGCGGCGAAGCGATGGCGGCAATGGAGCGCACGAAGAAGCCGGCCATCATGGCCAGCGCCACGAAGGAGCTGTCGGCGAATTCCAGCGGGCCTCCGGCCATCGTCGCGATGGTCCACAGCACCGCCGTGACCGCCAGGTAGCCGCTCATGATCCGCGCGATCGTGTGCGGGGCCATTCTCAGGCGCCGCCAGCTGATCAGGACCAGTCCCGCCGCCACGTCGAGCAGAAGCGACGCTCCGAGCGGGGCGCAAAAGCGCGCAAGCTGCGACCATGTCGCGGGCGAGCGGTCCTGCAACAGGACTGCTGCCACGATGATCAAATGGCCCGCCAGCAGAAGCCATGGGGCCAGCGTCCAGCCATCGACGCGCCGTTCGGCCAGCGTAAGGTCCGAGCTTAATTCGTGATCGCGGACGTCGAACAGCAGGGCTTCGCGGGCGCTTGCTTTTGCTGGCGCCGGCACAAGCCCCTCTGGCGACCTGCCGAACACGGTTCGACGCATGCGACCCCACTTCACGCTTGCACGGGCGCGGACGTCGCCCATGAATCGCGGAGTCTTTACTTCCGATACTTGACCAGCCGCCCAACGAACGAGGTTAGCGGCCCGTTAAGCCATTATTCGGGCAGGAATTCAGGCACGGACAGATAGCGTTCGCCGGTGTCGTAGTTGAAGCCCAGGATACGCGGTCGATCCCCGAGCTCGGGCAGTTTCTGGCGAATGGCGGCGAGCGTCGCACCCGACGAGATTCCGACCAGCATCCCCTCCTCGCGCGCGGCGCGCCGGGCCATGTCCTTGGCGTCATTGGGGTCGACCTGGATCACGCCGTCGAGCAGCCCGGTGTCCATGATAGCGGGCACGAAACCGGCGCCGATGCCCTGGATCGGGTGGGGCCCCGGTTCGCCGCCGGAAAGGACGGGCGAAAGGGTCGGCTCGACCGCGAACACTTTGAGCGAGGGCCATTGCTTTTTCAGCACTTCCGCGCAGGCCGTGATGTGCCCGCCGGTCCCGACGCCGGTGATGAGCGCGTCTGGCGCGCCGTCCGAGAAGTCCTCGAGGATCTCCTGCGCCGTGGTGCGCCGATGGATTTCGAGGTTCGCCGGATTTTCGAACTGCTGCGGCATCCAGGATGCCGGCATCTCGGCGACGATCTCCTCGGCCCGCGCGATCGCGCCTTTCATGCCCTTTTCGCGCGGCGTCAGGTCGAAGGTCGCGCCATAAGCGAGCATCAGCCGCCGGCGCTCGAGGCTCATGCTCTCCGGCATCACCAGGATCAGCTTGTATCCCTTGACCGCCGCGACCATCGCCAGGCCGATGCCGGTGTTGCCGGACGTCGGCTCGACGATCGTGCCGCCGGGCTTCAGCTTGCCGCTGCGTTCGGCATCCTCGATCATCGACAAGGCGATCCGGTCCTTGATCGATCCGCCGGGGTTCGCGCGCTCCTGCTTGATCCACACCTCGGCCGAATCTCCGAACAGGCGGTTGATTCGAACGACCGGCGTCTTGCCAACGGTGTCGAGAATAGTGGCGGCTTTCATCCAGCGGCTCCTGAGGTTGTGCGGTGCGAAATCGGATGCGGTCGAAGCAATTGCAAGCGTCACGCGCCCCCGGCAACCACGGTGGCCTCCTCGGGCGGTGGCTCGTCCGGCATCTCGAACGTCCGGGCGCGGCGCAGCTCGGGGAAGATCACCGCCCAGGTGATGGTGACCAGGATAGCCGCCAGTCCACCACCCACTGTTGCGACGACCGGGCCGATCACCGCGGCGGTAAAGCCGCTGCGCGTCTCGCCTAGCTCGTTGGAGGCGGAGATGGCGAGCGTGGACACCGCTCCCACGCGGCCGCGCATGTTGTCGGGCGTGTGCAGCTGAATGAGGGACTGGCGGATGTAGACCGAGAACATGTCGGCCGCGCCGAGCAGGGTCAGCATCGCCAGGGACAAGGGGAAATAGGTCGAATAGCCGAACGCCGCAGTGGCGCCGCCGAAGATGATCACTGCGACGAGCATCTTCACGCCGACGTTGGTCCTTAGCGGCCGGATCGAGAAATAGATCGCCGTCAGCGTCGCGCCGACGGCTGGCGCTGCGCGCAGCGGACCGAGACCGTCTGGACCCACCTGCAGGATGTCGCGCGCATAGACCGGCAGCATTGCCGTCACGCCGCCGAGCAGCACCGCGCAAAGGTCGAGCGTGATCGCGCCGAGCACGAGCCGGTTGCGGCGGACATACGCAAGCCCGTCGATCATCTGCTGCCACGGCTTGCCGGCGCGCAGGGGCGTGCGCTGGACCGGGCCGATGGTGAAAAGGCATGCGACAGAAAATGCGAAAAGCGCGGCGCTGAGCGCATAAGGGAAGCTCGGCTCCACGTCGTAGAGCAGGCCGCCGATCGCCGGTCCCGCGATCGCTCCCGCCTGCCAGGCCGCGGAACTGAGGGCGATCGCTGTCGGAAGGATCTCCCGCGGGACGAGATTGGGGGCGAGGGCGCCGAGGGCCGGGCCGGCGAAGGCGCGGGCCACGCCGAGCAGCGCTGCCACCGCGAACAGGATCGGGAGGTCGACGAACCCGCCCCACGTCGCGGCGAACAGGATGGCCGCGCAAAGGAGTTCCAGCGAAACCACTGCGCGGGCGATGAGGCGGCGATCGATTCGGTCGGCCGCCCAGCCGCTGATCGGGGTCAGGAGGAACAGCGGCACGAACTGGACGAGCCCGATCATCCCGAGGCGCAGCGCGGCCTCGCGGATGCTCATCGTCTCGCGCGCGATGTCATAGACTTGCCAGCCGATGACGATGACCATCGCCATCTGCGCGATCGTTGTTGCAAGCCGGGCGAGCCAGAACGCCCGGAAGTCGGCGATCCTTAGCGGTTCTGGCAGCATGCTACCTGCGCGGGCCGAGCCTTGCGTCTGCAATCATTCCGGATGCGCCGACTGCGTAGCCGTCGCAGCGCGGGCGCGCCGCCGCGGATCGGCCAGGATCAGCACGCCCGCTCCAAGCAGCGCCGAAAACAGCGACCCGGTAAGCACGCCGAGCTTCACGCCGTCCTGAATGTCGGCGGCGTAAGGGAAAGCGAGCAGGCCGATGAACAGGCTCATGGTGAAACCGATGCCGCAGAGGATGCTTACGCCGTAAATCTGCGCGAGCGACGCGTCGCGCGGGCAATCGGACCAGCGCAGACGGATCGCCACCCAGGTGAAGGCGAAGACGCCGACCTGCTTGCCGAGGAACAAGCCCGCGGCGATTCCCAGCGGCACGTCGGCGACCGCGCCGGTCCAGTGCAGCCCGATCAGGTCGATTCCCGAATTGGCAAAACCGAAGACGGGCACGATCAAATAGGCGACCCAGGGCTGCAGGCCGTGTTCGAGGATGTGCAACGGCGATTCGGTATCGTCCGGCCGGCCCGGCGAGGGCTCGATCGGAATGGTCAGGGCCAGCGCGACGCCTGCGAGGGTCGCGTGGACGCCGGACATCAGCACGACGAACCAGAGGACGAGGCCAAGCGCGAGGAAGGGGGCGAGGCGCCGCACGCCGGCCCGGTTGAGCCCCCACAGCACCAGCAGAATCGCGGCCGCGGCACCGAGCCAGGTCAAGGCCACGTCCTCGGTATAGAAAGCGGCGATGATGGCGACCGCGCCAAGGTCGTCGATGATGGCCAGCGCGGTCAGGAAAACCTTGAGCGAGACGGGCACGCAGCGGCCGAGCAGGGCGAGGATGCCGAGCGCAAAAGCGATGTCCGTCGCTGTCGGAATCGCCCAGCCGCGCAGATATTCCGGATTGTCCGAGTTGATAAACACATAGATCGCCGCCGGCACGACCATTCCGCCGACGGCGGCTACGCCCGGTAGGATCCGTCGCGGCCAAGTCGACAATTCGCCGTCCAGAAGCTCGCGTTTGATCTCCAGGCCGATCATCAGGAAGAACAGCGCCATCAGGCCGTCGTTGATCCAGTGGAGGACGCTCAGTCCGCCGACATAGGTTTTGAGCGTTCCGAAATAGGTCGGCCCGAGCGGAGAGTTGGCTATGATCAGCGCCATTAGCGCGGAGGCGATCAGGATGACTCCGCTTCGCGCTTCGCTGCGCAGCAGGGCACGGAGAACGGATGGCGCCGGGCGGCTGGTCTGGTCGGTCATGCCGCGCCCCATAACAAGGCTTTTGGCCGAGGTCTGCCCCGCGCTTTTCGATCGTCCTGCTTGTTCTTGCGTTCTCCGTTCGTTCCGGTAGGTTTTGGTGATGGCCAAGCCGAAGTCGCGATATGTCTGCCAGGCGTGCGGGTCGGTCCAGCACCGCTGGCAAGGCCAATGCCCCGATTGCGCCGAGTGGAACACGCTGGTCCAGGAAGCGGCCGAGGTGTCGAGCATCTTCGCCTCGAAGCACAATTTGCAGGGGGGAGGGCGTGTCCTTCCACTGGTTGGCCTGGAGACCCCTGCGGCGCTGCCCGACCGGCTGCCGAGCGGCCTTGCCGAGTTCGACCGGGCGATCGGCGGCGGCATCGTTGCCGGCTCGGCGATGCTGGTCGGCGGCGATCCGGGGATCGGCAAGTCGACCCTGCTGCTGCAAGTCGCCGCGCGCCTGGCGAGCGAAGGCCGAAGCGTGGTCTACGTCTCCGGCGAGGAATCGGCCGAGCAGGTGCGGCTTCGCGCGGTCCGCCTCGGCCTTGGCGCGGCGCCGGTGCGACTCGCGGCTGCGACCTCGGTGCGCGACATACTGACTACCATGGGAGGCGGCGAACCGCCGGCCCTTCTCATCATCGATTCGATCCAGACCATGCACAGCGACCTGATCGAGGGCGCGCCAGGCACGGTCAGTCAGGTCCGCGCCTCGGCGCAGGAGCTGGTGCGCTTTGCCAAGGAGCATGGCACCGCCGTCGTGCTCGTCGGCCACGTCACCAAGGACGGGACGATCGCCGGCCCGCGCGTGCTCGAGCATATGGTCGACACGGTGCTGAGCTTCGAGGGCGAGCGCAGTCACCAGTACCGCATCCTCCGGGCGATGAAGAACCGCTTCGGCGGCACCGACGAGATCGGCGTGTTCGCCATGGAAGGGCAGGGGCTGATCGAGGTGCCCAACCCGTCGGCGCTGTTCCTGACCCATCGCGGCGAACCGGTCAGCGGCACCAGCGTCTTCCCGGCGATCGAGGGTTCGCGACCGGTGTTGGTCGAGATTCAGGCGCTGACCGTGCGGCTCGCGACCGGAGCGACGCCGCGCCGCGCCGCCGTGGGCTGGGACAGCGGCCGGCTGGCGATGGTCCTCGCGGTGCTCGAGGCGCGCTGCGGCCTCAGCTTCGCCACCGCCGAAGTCTATCTCAACGTTGCCGGCGGCTATCGCCTCAGCGACCCTGGCGCGGACCTTGCGGTCGCCGCCGCGCTAGTTTCCGCAATGTCGGAGCGGCCGGTGCCGAGCGAGTGCGTGGTGCTCGGCGAGATCGCGCTATCCGGCGAAATCCGCCCGGTCGCTCATGCCGGCCTGCGGCTCAAGGAAGCGGCCAAGCTCGGGTTCGAGGCGGCCTGGGTGCCGAAAGGCGTGAAAGGGGCGGATGGCCTCCGTCTCGCCGAATTCGCCAGTCTTCGCCAGCTGGTCGACCAGATTCTGGGCCGCTAGCGCACGAGCTCTGATTCAATGCCCACCGTATCGCGCACGACGTACAGCGGTCGCTGCTTGGTCTCTGTGAGGATGCGGCCGACATATTCGCCGAGCACGCCGAGCGAGATCAGCTGGATTCCGCCGAGGAACAGCACCGAGGTCATCAGCGATGCATAGCCTGGCACGGCATTGCCGAAGATCATTGTGCTGACCGCCAGGAAGGCCGCGTAGCCGAGTGCGAACAGCGCGACCAGCGCCCCGACGTACGACCAGATCCGCAGCGGCACGGTCGAAGCCGAGGTGATCCCGTCAAGCGCCAGCGTCCACAGCTTCCAATAATTGAACTTGCTGCGGCCGGCCTCGCGCTCGGCGCGGTCATATTCGACCGCGGCCTGCCTGAAGCCCGCCCAGGCGAACAGTCCTTTCATGAAACGGTTGCGTTCCGGCATAGCCCGGATCACGTTGACGACCTTGCGGTCCATCAGGCGGAAATCGCCGGCATTTTCCGGAATCTTGTCCGCTGAGACGGCATTGTGCGCACGGTAGTAGAGGCCGGCCGTCAGCCGTTTGGCGAAGCTGTCGCTCATCCGGCAGCGGCGCACGCCGAACACCATCTCATGGCCCTCGCGCCACTTGGCAACCATTTCCGGCAGAACCTCGGGCGGGTCCTGCAAATCGACGTCCATCGGAATGACCGCGGCGCCGCGGGCATGGTCGAGGCCGGCGCTCAGCGCGGCCTCCTTGCCGAAGTTGCGCGACAGCGAGAGGGCACGGACGCGGCCATCGCCCTGATGGGCAGCGACGATCGCGGCAAGCGTGTTGTCGGTGCTGCCGTCGTCGACAAACAGGATTTCCCAGCCTTCCTGGCCGGCGACCTGCTCGAGGACCGCTGACACGCGCTCTACGAAAGGAAGGACCGACTGCTCTTCGTTCTTGACCGGGACGACGACCGAAAGCAGCGGCGCGACCATGCCGCGTTTGACCAGCTGCGCCCGCAGGTCGGCGAGCGCCGGCGGCGATCCGATCGCTTGCTTCTTGCGCTGAGCGGCCACGCATTCCTCCCTGAGTGTCGGGGCAAGCTAGGCGCGAATGGTTACCGAGATGTTTACTTTGCCGGTGCAGGCGGGGCCTTTCATCGCCTGATGCGCTCGGCTAGCGCCGCTCCATGACCGCGCTCGATGTCTTCGTCTTTCTGCTGCTGATCGGCGGCGGCGCCATCGGCTTCGTGCGCGGTTTCGTTCACGAGGTGATTTCGCTCGCCGCCTGGGTCGCGGCGATCGCGATGCTCAAGCTGTTCCATACGCAGCTGTGGACGGGGCTTGAGACCTCCTTCGATTTCAGTGGTGCCGGCGCGGCCGCGCTCGCTTTCGCGCTGCTGTTCATCCCCAGCTTCCTGATCGTCAAGCTGCTCGCCCGAGCGATTGGCGGGCGGACACGGCGGCATGCGACGCTGGGACCGATCGACCGCGTCCTCGGCGGCGGTTTCGGAATGCTCAAGGGCCTGCTCGGCGTTACCCTCTTCTTCCTCCTCGCCAACCTTGCCACCGACATGGTCTATGGCCCGCAGGCCGACCGGCCGGAGTGGATGACGCGTTCGCGCACCTATCCGCTGCTCAACGCCAGCGGCCGCGCAATCGTCGACTGGGTCGAGGCGCGTCGGCGCGGGGCGCCGCAGTCATGATCCGCCTCTACGACACCATGAGCCGCGAAAAGCGGGAGTTTGTGCCGCTCAACCCGCAGCGCATCACCATGTATGTCTGCGGTCCCACCGTCTACGGCCGCGCCCACATCGGCAATGCCCGGCCGGCAGTCGTCTTCGACACGCTCGCGCGCCTGATCCGCCATGAATTCGGCGAGAAAAGCCTAGTCTATGCGCGCAATGTCACCGACGTTGACGACAAGATCATCGCCGCGGCCGAGGCGGAGGGCGTCGAGCCGTCGGTGATTACTGAACGCTACGAGCGGCACTATCTCGACGATATGGGCGCGCTGGGAGTGACGCCGCCCGACATTGCTCCTCACGCAACGCAGGAAATCGGGCCGATGATCGCCCTGATCGAGCGGCTGGTCCGCCTCGGCCACGCTTACGAGGCTGAGGGTCATGTGCTGTTCTCGGTTCCGAGCGACCCGACCTATGGCGTGCTCAGCCGCCGCGACCGCGAGGCGATGATCGCCGGGGCGCGGGTTGAGGTCGCGCCTTACAAGCGCGACCCGGCCGATTTCATTTTGTGGAAGCCGAGCGGGGACGGCGTGATCGGCTGGGACAGCCCGTGGGGCAGGGGCCGCCCGGGTTGGCACATCGAATGCTCGGCGATGATCCACGCCCATCTCGGCGAAACCATCGACATTCACGGCGGCGGGCTCGACCTCATCTTTCCGCACCATGAGAATGAGATCGCCCAAAGCCGTTGCGCGCACGGAGGCGTGCCGCTCGCGCGCTTCTGGGTGCACAACGGCTTCGTCGACATGGGCGCTGAGAAGATGTCGAAAAGCCTCGGCAATATCATCACGCCGGCCGACCTCCTCGCGCAGGGTCACAAGGGCGAAACTTTGCGTCTGGCCTTGCTGTCGGCCCATTATCGCCAGCCGCTGCCGTGGACTGAGACGCTGCTCGCTCAGGCCAAGTCGAACCTCGACAAGCTCTATCGGAGCGCGGGAGACGCAAAGCGGGGCGCGCCGGATGAGGGGGTCATCGACGCGCTGCGCGACGATCTGAACACGCCGCTTGCGGTGACGAGGCTAATGGGCCTCGAGGATGGGGGCGCAATCAAGGGCAGCGCGGCCCTTCTCGGATTGCTCGAAAGCTCCGCCGATGACTGGTTTCGCGGCGGAGCCGACGAAACCGCTATCGAGGCCCGCATCGCCGAGCGCGCCGAGGCTAAGAAGAACCGCGATTTCGCCGCCGCCGACCGCATCCGCGACGAGCTCAAGGCCGACGGCATCGTCCTCGAGGACGGCCCAGCCGGCACGACATGGCGCCGAGAGTAAGCCGGCGATGAACGCGCCGCTCTATACCGCCGACATCCTCCGCCTTGCGGCTTCGCTTCGCAGTCCCGCTGCGCTGCCGCGCGAAGACGGCCGGGCGGAACTGCGGTCCCCAACCTGCGGCAGCCGGGTGACCACAATTGTCCAACTGGACGAGGAGGGCAGGGTCGCGGCGCTTTCCCAGACTGTCCACGCTTGCGCCTTCGGACAGGCTTCGTCGGCGCTGGTCGAAAAATCTGCTGCCGGACGTTCCGCCGAGGAGCTCGAATGCGCGGTCGGGCAAATCGGCGCCTGGCTCGACGGTTCGGGCCCTGCGCCCGACTGGCCCGGCATTTCGGTCCTGTCGCCTGCGCTGCCGCGTACGTCGCGGCATGGCGCGATCCTGCTCCCGTTCCGGGCATTGCTGGCCGCGATCGGCAACGCCCGATGACGACTGCGGCAGAAGCGGCCGAAACCACCACCGCGATCCTAGAAAGCGGCGCGATCATGCTCGGCGCCGCTTTGCTGTTCGTCACCATCTTCCGGCGCCTCAAGCTCGGGGCGACGCTTGGCTATATCGTCGCCGGCGCGCTGATCGGCCCGCACGTGCTTGGGCTGATCGACGATCCCGAGCAGCTCACCAGTGTCACCGAGATCGGCATCGCCTTGCTGCTGTTCCTCGTCGGTCTCGAGCTTCGGCCACAGCGCTTGTGGCGGATGCGGCGCGAGATTTTCGGTCTTGGCCTGCTGCAGGTCGCGGTGTGCGGGCTGGCGATCAGCGCCTTGGTCTATGTGACACTCGGCATTTCCGTGGAGGCGGCGCTGGCGATCGGCCTTCCGCTAGGCCTTTCGTCGACGGCGCAGGTGCTGCCGATGCTCCGCTCGGACAATGAGCTGCACACGCCGCAGGGAGAGCGGGCCTTCTCGATCCTGCTGTTCCAGGACCTGTCGATCGTCCCGCTGATCACCATCGTCGCGGCGATGGCGAGGACGCCGCCTGATCCCAGCGCGCCGACGGGGGTCAAGCTTGCGGTGCTGACCCTGCTCGCGGTCGCCGGCCTCGTCCTCGTCGGCCGGATCCTGCTGAATCCGCTGTTCCGGCTGGTAGGGCGCCTGGGCGAGCGCGAGGTTTTCGTCGTCGCGGGCCTGTTCACCGTCGTCGGCGCCTCGGCGGTGATGCATGCGCTGCACCTGTCGGTCCCGCTCGGGGCCTTTGTCGCCGGCGTGATGCTCGCCGAATCCCCCTATCGGCACGAGCTCGAAAGCGACGTCGAGCCATTCCGCTCGATCCTGCTCGGCCTGTTCTTCCTCTCGGTGGGGATGCTGCTCAATCTCTCCGTCGTCGCCGCGCAGCCGCTGTTCGTCCTTGGCTTCGCCGTCGCCGTGATCGTGATCAAGGCGGTGCTGATCAGCCTTGTCGCGCGCCTGTTCGGAAGCTCGTGGCCGCTCAGTATCCGCCTTGGCCTGCTGCTGAGCCAGGCGGGGGAGTTCGGCTTCCTGCTGTTCGGTCAGGCGACAGCCGCGCAGCTGATCACGCCGGAAGCAGCATCGCTGTTCGGCGCGGCAGTCACCATATCGATGATCACCACCCCGTTCCTGATGCGCCTGGTCGACATGCTCGAGCGGCGCGAGGTGAGCCGCGACGATCTCGACGGCCCCGAGCTGTCTCCGCCGAGCAGCGCGATCGTCGTCGGCTACGGCCGTTTCGGCCAGACCGTTGCCCAGATGCTGATGGCCAAGGGCATCGTCGTCACCTTGATCGACAAGAAGCCGGCGCAGATCGAGCTCTCCGAGGAATTCGGGACCAAGGTTTATTATGGCGATGGCTTGCGGCTCGATCTGCTTCGCGCCGCCGGCGCGGACACGGCCAAGCTGATCGCTTTTTGCAATGACAATGCGGACGGGTCGCTCAGCCGCGCTTCGCTCGAGGCCGTGCTCGACGCCTTTCCTCAAGCCGCGGTCATGGTCCGCGCCTACGACCGGCGCCACCTGATCGAGCTAGGCCCGCTCGACATCCACTTTGCCGAGCGCGAACTGTTCGAAAGCGCCGTCGCCATGGGTCGCGCCGCCCTCAAGGCCGCCGGCATTGCCACGACCGAGGCTGAAAGGGTGGAGCGCGAATATCGCTTGCGCGATTGCGAGCGGCTCGAGCGGCAGGCCGCGAGCGGCGACCTCAAGGCCGGCTGGGACCGCGCCTTTTCTCCGGAGCGCCCGCTGCCCGACGAGGGGCCCGGTTAGCGACTTTCGTTCGCGACAAAGCGCTCGAGGCCGTTGACGATCGCCTCGACGACATTGCCGTGCGGGCCTTCGCCGCTGTGGACGTGGATATGGGCCTCGGCATAGGCCTCCCGTTCGACCCTCGCCAGCTCCTCGAGCTTAGCCTTGCGGTCCCCGTTCTTGAGCAGCGGCCGCGTGTCGCGCCGGCCGGTCCGGTCCGCGAGGACGTCGATCGGCGCATCCAGCCAGACGGTGATCGCCTGTTCCTTGAGCAATTTGCGGGTCCGCGGATCGACGAACACCCCGCCGCCGGTGGCGATCACGCGCACCTGCCCGTCGATCAGCCGCGCGACGAGCCGCCGCTCGCCGTCACGATAATCGGCTTCGCCGTAGCGCTCGAACAGCTCCCCCCAGGGAAGGCCGACGGTCTCCTCAATCTCCTGGTCGCTGTCGACGAACGGAAGGCCCAGCCGGCGGGCAAGGCGCCGCCCGACCGTCGATTTGCCCACACCCATCAGCCCGACCAGCACCACGGGGCGGTCGAGACGCTTCGCCAATTCTGTCACCGGAGAGGACTATACAGCGCCTTTTTCGGTCGGCAAAAGCGCGTGGCCATGCCCAGAATCGCCGTTCTCGTCCTGCTCCTGCTGCTTGTTGCCGGCGGCCTCTATTTCCTGTCGACGCTCCCGGAAGAGCAGCCGACGCAAACGATCGAAATCGCCGTCCCGCAGGGGGGCAATGCGCAGTAGATTGGTTCTTACCGTCACGGCTGCCGCTGCAGCGCTGACGCTGCCCGCGATCGCTCAGCAGGCGGCGCAGCCGGCCGACCCGCCGGCAACCACGGCCTCGCCGACGCCTGCACCGGCAACGTCGCCCGAACCGAGCGCGGAACCGGCCACATCCCGCGTGTCGCGGTCCAGCGGACCCGACGAATCGGCGGTCGAAGAAGTGAGCTCGCTCAATTTCGCGCCGCCTCCCGCTCCGGTCGAATATCCGGGCTGGGCGCGGCGCGACGTACGCTCGGTCGGCAAGCTCGATCCCCAGCAGCAAGGGCTGGGTGCCGAGCCCTGGGGGACGGCGAGCGGCGCGTTCCTGTCGACGCTGATGCGGCGCATGGAGACGCCGCTCGGATCGCGCTGGGCGCAGATCGCGCTGCGCGATGCGCTGCTTGCCAAGGCGGAAGCGCCACGCGGCGTCAATCCCGTCGACTGGGTCGCCGAGCGCGCCTGGCTGCTGCTGCGAATGGGTGAGGCGGATGCGGCGCGGATGCTGGTCGCGGCCGTCGATGTCGACCGCTTCTCGCCCAAGATGGTGCAGGTGGCGGTGCAGTCGGCGCTGGCCACGGCCGACCCAGCGGCGCTCTGCCCGCTGCAGGATGGCATGCGCAAGCACGATCCCGCCATCCGACCCCTGGTCCAGGCGATCTGTTCCTCGCTCGCTGGCGAACCGCAGACCGCATCCGGCCAGATCGACCACGCTCGGCGCTACGGCCGGATCGGCGGCATCGACCTCGCGCTTGCCGAGAAGGTCGTCGGCGCCGGCGGAGGCGGACGCGCGGCCACTCTCGAATGGGATGCGGTCGACCATCTGACGGCCTGGCGCTTCGGTCTCGCGACCGCGACCGGCGTGGTGCCGCCCGACCGGCTGGTCGATCGCGCTGCTCCCCGGCTCCGCGCGTTCCAGGCCCGGGCCCCCCTTCTTTCGCCGCAGCAGCGCCTTCCCTCGGCTTTCGTCGCCGCGGGGCTGGGTGTGCTGTCGTCGCAATCGATGGTCGATCTCATGTCGGCCATTTATGAAACCACCGGGGCGGGCGATCTTCCCAACAGCGAGGCGTGGCAGCTGCGGCAGGCGTTCGTCGCCGGCGAGCCCGCGGCCCGGCTCGCCGCGGTCCGGCAGCTGCTAGGGCTCGGCAAGGGCCCGCACGGCCAGCAAGGCGCCCGTGTCCTCGCCGCGCGCGCGGCGGCGATGATCGAACCGGACCGGGAGTTCGCCGAGGACGCCCCCGAGCTCATCGCGGCGATGCTCGCCGGAGGCTACGACCGTGCCGCCGAGCGCTGGATCCCGATCGTCAACAGCATGAATGACGAGGATGCGGACCGCGCCTGGGCGATGCTCGCGCTCGCCGCTCCGAGCGTCGCCAACGTTGGCACCGGCCGGGTCGCGACTTTCATCCGCCGCGACACCAGCCCGGGCCGGCAGCGCAGCGCGCTGCTGGTCGCCGGCCTGGCCGGCCTCGGGCGGATCAGCACCGACACCGCGAACAGCCTCAACCGCCGGCACGGGCTCGGCATTGGCCGGGTCACCAGCTGGACGCGGATGATCGAGGCCGCGGCCGGGCGCGGCCAGGCCGGGACCGTCCTGGTGCTTTCGGGGACCGGCTTCCAGACCGCCGATCTTGCGAAATTGCCGGGCTCGCACATGTATCATGCCATCTCCGCGCTGCGGCGGACCGGCCAGGATTTCACCGCCCGGATGATCGCCGCCGAAGCGCTTTCGCGCACGTGAGCCCCGACGACCGTGCGCTGGTCGACCGCTTCCTCGACATGATGGCCGCCGAGGTCGGTGCGTCGCGGCATACGCTCGCCGCCTACCGCAACGACCTCGAGCGCGCGTCGCAGTCGCTCTCCTCGCTCGCCGCCGCGTCGCTGGACGAGGTGGGCCGGCTCGGCGGCAAATGGGCCGATCTCAAACCTTCCACCGTCGCCCGGAGATCGGCGGCCCTGCGGCGGTTTTTCGGCTTTCTCGTCGACGACGGCCTGCGCCGCGATGATCCGTCCGAGGCGCTCCCGCGGCCCCGCGTCGAGCGCCCGCTGCCGCGCATCCTCGACGAGGCCGAGGTGCAGCGCATGTTCGAGGCCGCCGAGGATCGCGCCGCGAGCGGGGAGCCCGCCGCCGTCCGAGACCTAGCACTGCTCGAGCTTCTGTACGGCTCGGGCCTGCGCGCGAGCGAGCTTGTCAGCATGCCGCGCGGCGCGGTGCGCCCCGGCCAGCCCTTGGTGATGATCCGGGGGAAGGGCAGCAAGGAACGGCTCGTGCCGATTTCGGCCCGTGCTTCAGAAGCCGTGCGCAAATGGCTCGAGCTCGTTCCCTCGGGTGCGCTGTGGCTGTTCCCAAGCGGTAAGAAGCATCTCAGCCGCGTGCGGCTGTTCCAAATCGTGCGCGCCATGGCGGCGGATGCCGGCATCGCCCCCGATCGGGTCAGCCCGCACGTCCTTCGCCACGCCTTCGCGACCCATTTGCTCTCCGGCGGGGCCGACCTTCGCGTGCTGCAGTCGCTGCTCGGCCACACCGACATCTCCACGACGCAGATCTACACCCATCTCGACAGCGCGCGGCTGGTTGAGCTGGTCAACGCGCGCCACCCGCTGGCGACGCGCAAGTTGACGCCGTAGCGGGCGAGCCTTACCCGCCGCGCCGATGTTGCAGTACCTCGATTTCGAGAAGCCGATTGCCGAACTGGAAACGCGTCTCGCCGACCTTCGGGAGACGGCGAGCAGCGGCGAGATCGACATCGAGGCGGAGATCGGCCGCCTTGAGTCCAAGGCCAGCAAGCTCCTTCGCGACACTTATGCCAAGCTGACGCCGTGGCAGAAGGCCCAGGTCGCGCGGCACCCGGATCGGCCGCATTTCAAGGATTATGTGGCGGGGATGGCGGACGATTTCGTGCCGCTTGCCGGCGACCGCGCCTTCGCCGACGATCCCGCGATCCTCGGCGGCCTGGCGCGGATCGACGGCCGCAAGGTGATGCTGATCGGCCACGAAAAGGGCGACGATACCGCCTCGCGGCTGAAGCACAATTTCGGAATGGCCAAGCCGGAGGGCTACCGCAAGGCGATCCGGCTGATGGAGCTGGCCGATCGGTTCGGCATTCCGGTCGTGACTCTGGTCGATACCCCCGGCGCGTTCCCCGGGGTTCAGGCGGAAGAGCGGGGTCAGGCGGAGGCGATTGCGCGCTCGACCGAGGCCTGCCTGGCGCTCAAAGTGCCGATGATCGCGGTGATCGTCGGCGAAGGCGGTTCCGGCGGCGCCGTGGCAATCGCTTCCGCCAACCGCGTCCTGATGTTCGAGCATGCGGTCTATTCCGTGATCTCGCCAGAGGGTTGCGCGTCGATCCTGTGGCGGACGGCCGACAAGGCTGCGGAAGCTGCCGAGGCGATGCGGATCACGGCCGCTGACCTACAGGCGCTGGGCGTCATCGACCGGATTGTCGATGAGCCGCTCGGGGGAGCCCATCGCGATCCGGACGCGGCGATCGGGGCGCTGAAGGGCGCGGTGATCGAGGAACTCGACGGATGCGGCAAGCTCGGTCCCGATGAGCTGCGGGCGCAGCGCCGGGCCAAGTTCCTCGCGATCGGCTAGGAACTCCGTCCAGTCATTTTCCGTTCAAGGTGCCCGCGCTTAGTTGGCTATCCGAAACGGGAGAGTGGATTGCGTCCAATGCGTAAAAGCCTTCTTCTGCTGGCTGCCGCGGCAATTTCTGTCACCCCCGCTGCCGCGCAGCAGCTACGCTATCTGAACCCGAACGATGTCGCCCAGGCGCAGCGCGAGCATGCGCAGTTCGTCGAGGAATATGGCGGCGCGGAAACCGGCGCCCGGGCCGCCTATGTGAATGCGGTCGGCAACCGCGTCGGAGTCTTTTCCGGGATCGCCAATCCAGGGCAGGCCCTTCGCTTCACCACGCTCAATGCGGCGGTGGAGAACGCATTCTCCGTTCCCGGCGGCTATGTCTACATCACGCGGCAGCTGATGGGCCTGATGGAAGACGAGTCCCAGCTCGCCTTCGCCTTGGGCCACGAAGTCGCCCACATCGCGGCCAACCACGCCCATATTCGCGAGCGCTACGCGCGGCGCAATACGCTGGGGGTCTTTGGCCAGCTGATCGGCGCCATCTTCGGCGATTCGATCATCAGCAATCTTTTGGAAACGCGCGCCAAGCTCGATACTTTGAGCTTCTCGCGCGACCAGGAATATCAGGCCGACACGCTGGGTCTGCGCTACATGATTTCTGCGGGCTATGACCCGGCCGGCGCGGCCGGTATCCTCGCGGCCCTGACACGCAACACGGCGCTCCAGACCAGGCTCCAGGGCCGGACCAACCGCCAGACGCCCGAATGGGCCAGCACCCACCCGCTCAGCGAAAACCGCATGCAGCGCGCGCTCCAGGAGGCGCGGGCGACGGGCCGTCTCAACACAGGCATTCGCAACCGCGACGGCTTCCTGCGCGAAATCGAAGGCATGTATGTCGATGACGATCCCGCGCAGGGGATCATCGATGGTGCGACCTTCACTCACCCCGATCTGCGCATCCAGTTCAGCGTGCCGCAGGGATATCTGATGTCGAACGGCACCTATGCCGTGACGATCTCCGGCTCCGCGGGCAAAGCGCAATTTAGCGGCGGCCGTTACACCGGCCCAATCGAAACTTACGTGATGCGGGTTTATCAGGAACTGACCCGCGGGCAGATGCAGATCCAGGTGCCGCCGCCGCAGCGGACCGTCGTCAACGGAATGCCGGCGGCTTTTTCGACGACCCGCCTCAGCACCCGTAACGGCGTCGTCGATGTTAGTGTCGTCGCCTATCAGTGGGACCGCGACCGGGTGTACCATTTCGTGATGCTGACGCCGGGCGGCAGCGGCATCGGGACCTTCACGCCGATGGTCAATTCCTTGCGGCGCATCACGCCGGCCGAAGCGGCCGCGATCCGGCCGCGCGTGATCCGCATCGAGACAGTGCGCCCCGGGGACACGGTGCATACGCTCGCGCAGAGGATGGCTTACAGGGATTTTAGGCTCGAGCGGTTCCTGGCGCTCAATGGCTTGCTGCCGACCAGCCCGCTTGTTCCCGGACAGAAGGTGAAGCTCGTCGTCTACGGCGCGCTGGCCGCCTGAAGGCCCGCACGGTTACTTCATTGCGTTGCTCGCCTCATTGCCGATCTTGCCCCACATGCCGTTGGTGCCCCCGCCCAAAGCGGACAGCCCGCCCATCATGGCAAGGATGATCAGGGAAGCGATCAGTCCGTATTCGATTGCAGTCGCACCGCGTGTGTCCACGCCGAGCCTGCGCAACAGCCTTCGGATAGCGATCACGCCACCCTCCTCTGGTCCACGTCCACACGCCGGTTGTACGGTAGCCGAGGTTAACAACTCCTACTTGGCGCACGGTTAACCCCGTCTAATCCATTATGGCGGCGTCCAGGCTGCAAAGTGCAGGATCTCGAAGATTTCCCTCGTGCGGCCTTCCCGCGCGGCCTCCGCAAAAGCTGCCTCTGCCGCACGCGCTGCGGACCGCGTCAGCGGCCCTGACCGCTGCGTCAGGATGTTGGTCGCACCCATCCCGCGCAGGTCGGAGACCAGCCGGCCGAGCGTTGGATAGGCAGCCTCGACCCGATCGATATCGACCACGGGATTGATGAAGCCGGCCTCCGTGAGCAGCGGGGCGAGCGCTGAGGCCTCGATCCGCGGGTGCACGTGCGGGGTGGCGACCCCCGAGGCCGCGTCGGCCGCGCGCATCGCCGCGCGGAGCTGCGGCAGATTGTCGCCGCCCGCCATCGCGCCGAGCAGGAATGCGTCGCTCCGCATCGCAGCTCTGATCAGCCTAAGCGCAAGGGGCAAATTGTCAACCGTATCCAAAGTGCCGACGGCGACCACCAGGTCGTAGGCGGCCGCGGGGGGCGACCATATGTCCTCGATCACGACGTCTCCGCCGGCGCGCGCAGCGAACAGCGGCCCTGGGTCGCGCACGTCGACATGCTCGGCGCTCGCCTCGAGCCGCTCGGCCCAGCCTGGGTCCGGACATCCGATCAGCAGTACGCGTGCGAAGCGCCGCGACAGGAGCGCAAGCCGCTCGAGGCAGTCGGCGAAGGCACGTTCGTAGAGGAACAGCTCGACCCCCGTGCGCGCTGCCCGGTCGCGGCGGAGTGCGCGCAGATCCATGTCGAACAATGCCGGCATCGCGCGCTTGTGCGATGCCGCTTCGCGAGCGACAAGTGGCCGATGATCCTGGACGCGGTCAGGACCTGCGCGCGCTGGGCGCTCGACTTCGCCCTGCCGCCGCGTTGCGGCGGCTGCGGAGTGATCGTCGAGCAGGTCCACAGCTTCTGTCCTGAGTGCTGGAAAAAGGTCGAGTTCCTGGGGGAAGGGGGATGCGCCACCTGCGGCCTGCCCCTGCAGGCGACCGAGGAGAAGACGTGCGCGGCATGCCTCGCCCGGCCGCCGCGGATCGCCCGCACGCGATCGGCGGTCGCCTATGACGAGCTCGCGCGAAGCATCGCGATTCGCCTGAAATATGGACGAAAGGTGGCGCTCGCGCGGACCATGGCGCGCTACATGGCCCCCCTCGTCGGCGAGGAGGGCGAGCGCCTGCTGGTGCCCGTTCCGCTTCATCGCACCCGCCTGTGGAACCGCGGCTTCAACCAGTCGGCGATCGTCGCGAGGGAGCTTGCCGGGCGGCTCCGGATTCCGATGGACCCCTTGGCACTGAAGCGGACGCGGCGCACTCCGCCCCTCAAGGGGATGAGCGCGCTCCAGCGGCGCAAGACGGTCGCCGGCGCGTTTCAGGTGCGCGACAGGCAGCGCGTGGCCGGCAAGACGGTCATCCTGGTCGACGATGTCCTGACGACGGGAAGCACCGCGGAAGCCTGCGCGCGCGCACTGAAGCGGGCTGGCGCCGCGCGCGTGGAGCTGATCAGCTGGGCGAGGGTTGTGAAACCTTCACAGTTGATGCGCTAGCGCCCGCCCTTAATGAGGTGGGCTGGAGGAGCCCACCGCGTGCCGACCGTTGAAATCTACACCAAGACCTTCTGTCCCTATTGCTGGCGGGCCAAGCATTTGCTGGAAACGAAGGGCGTCGCATATCGCGAGATCACGGTGGATTTCGGCGGTGCGGAGAAGCAGGCGATGATCCAGCGCGCGAACGGGCGCACGACCGTGCCCCAGATCTTCATCGGCGACCGCCACATCGGCGGCTGCGACGATCTGGTCGCACTCGAGCGCGAGGGTCGGCTCGACCCTCTGCTCGCGGACGGCGAATGACACGGGTCGCGCTGTTCCAGGCGACGAGCGGGATCGACCCTGCGGCCAATGCGCGCGCGCTCGTCGGCGCGATCGGCGAGGCCGCCGCGGGCGGGGCGGAGATGATGTTCACGCCCGAAATGTCGGGGTTGCTCGACCGCGACGCCGGGCGCGCCGCGGCGAAGCTGAAGCCGGAAGGGGAAGACCAGGTCCTCGCCGCCTGCCGGGAGGCGGCCGCGCGCCACGGCATCTGGCTGCACATCGGCTCCCTTGCGGTCCTGCTCGACGGCGGCAAGGTCGCCAACCGCGCCTTCGTCATCGATCGCACCGGCGCGGTCCGCGCGAGCTACGACAAGATCCACTTGTTCGACGTCGATCTCCCGACCGGCGAGAGCTGGCGGGAATCCAGCGTCTATGCGCCCGGCAGCGACGTCGTCGTGGTCAGCGGCACACCCATCGGCAAGATCGGCCTCACCATCTGCTACGATCTCCGCTTCCCCGGCCTCTTCGCGCGCATCGCCGAAGCCGATGCCGACGTGATCGCCGTCCCGGCGGCCTTCACCGTACCGACCGGCAAGGCGCATTGGCATGTACTGCTCCGTGCCCGCGCGATCGAGGCGGGGCTGTTCGTCGTCGCCGCGGCCCAGGTCGGACGGCACGAGGACGGGCGCCAGACCTTCGGCCATTCGCTGGTGGTCGACCCGTGGGGCGAAGTGCGGCTCGACATGGCCGAGACCCCGGGCGTCGGCTTCGCCGAGATCGACCTCAAGCGGATCTCCGAAGTGCGCTCGCGCATACCCGCGCTGAGCCACCGCCGCCTAATTCCGGAGGCGGTGACGCGATAATCGGATTTTCTAGCGGCTGACCATGGCGCCGAGCAGCTTTAGCGCTTCGTGCGCCGACATGGCCGCGCCTTCCTGCCAGGTGCCCTGGTAGCTCAAATGCTCGCCGGCGAAGACGATCGGCCCTTCGGGGCGCAGCAGCTCCTGATATTGCGCGCCGCGGACGTCACCGCCGTCGGGACCCTCCCACATCGCTCCGACGCCTTCCGAATAGGGAATTCGGCCCCAGCCGACCGAGAGCGGCTTGGCGAGCAGCCGCGAGCGGCCGGGGTGCAGCGCCTCGATCGATGCTGCGGCGACGCGAAATTGCTCGAAATGGCTCATCTTCGCGAACTTCTCCGGATTGTCCCCGTTCGTCCATCCGGCAGCATAGGCGCCGACGAGCACACCTTTGGCCACTCCGAAGCCATCTGAAGGGTAGATCACATTCTCATTGGCGCGGTCGGTCCAGGCGAGGCCGCCGTAGATGAAATCGTCCTGCTCCCAAAAGCGCGGCGCCTCGAACGCCACCTTGACGCTCGGAAGGTAGGCGACCCCCTTCAGCGCCGCCTTCTTCGCCGGGGAGAAGTCATTGGGCAGGCGCTCGAGGACCGGCACCGGAAGCGTGCACAGGCAATAATCGGCCTCTGTCGCCAGCCGTCCCGGCCCGTGCTCGATCCGCACCCGCCCGCCGCTGCGGCGGATCGCGTGGATCGGGCTGCGAAGGCGCACCAGGGGTTTCACCCGCTCGTAGATGGCGAGCGGAATCCGGTCCATTCCTCCGACCGGCTGCAGCATCGTCGCCTGCATGTCCCAAATATGTTCGAACAAATAGGGCAAGGCGACCGCGGGTGAGGGCGCCAGCGCCTTCATTCCGAGCGGCGGAAGCGGTACCGGCGCCTGATTGTAGCCCCCGCCTTCGACCGAATAGCCGGACCGGCCGCCCGGCACATAAACGCCCTTGGGCCCGACCTCCGCATAAGGGCCGAGAAACTCGCGGACTGCGGCGATCTCGTCGGCGGATATCACGCCGTCGAGCGCCTTCCGATCGATCGCTTTGGCAAGCAGCTCGCCAAGATGGCCGCGCATGTCGTTGACCATTCGCCGCTCGGGTTCGACCTTGCCGCCAAAGTCCCAGCCGGCGCTGCGATTGACGTTGATGAACGGCTCGAGCTGCACACCGAAGCGGCGCGCATAGCCGAGGATGAGCCGGTGCGTGGAAGGGATCCGGGCGGCGCCGGCATTGAAGTAGAGGCCGGGGTCGAACAGGGCCTGCTGATCGGAGCGACCGGTCTCGACGACACGGTCGCCGCCGCGGATCGTCCAGACGCGGCCGCCGACGCGCTCGCGCGCCTCGAGCACAGTCACGCGATAGCCGGCGCGCTGGAGCTCGTAGGCCGACACCAGGCCAGCAATGCCGGCGCCGAGAATGACGACCGACCGGCCTGCGCCGCTGTCCTTGGGAAGTGCGAAATTCTCGGCGCCGGCGGGGGTCGGCATGGCCAGCCCGAGCGCTTCCATCGCCAGGTAGGCAGCGCCCGCGCCGCCGACGCGGCCGACCTGCTCGAGCAATGCCCGACGGGTGAGTGCCATGTTCGCCCCCTCGCTCTCCCGGCGACTCGCCCCCAGCGCCCGCCAATGCCGCAGAGTGACAGCAATTCGCGCCGAGCACCCATGATTTTTCGACCAGGCGCAGGCATCGGCTCGCACATTCGCGCGTTGTTGAGGCGAAACTATCGTGAAGAAACGGAGCAGAGCGCATGAACGACAATCATTCCGATGTCATCGGCACGCTGAACAGCCTGATCACAACAACGATCGACAGCATCACCGGCTATGAGGACAGCGCGCAGAACATCGACAACGAGAGGCTACGCCAGATCTTCCGCGAACGCGCCGACGAGCGCCAGAAGGTCGTCCAGCAGTTGCGCGAAGAAGTGCGGCGCCTCGGAGGCGATCCCGAAGAGAGCGGCTCCTTCCTCGGCAAGGCGCATCAGCGCTTCGAGGACCTCAAGGCCGCGATCACCGGCCGCGACGAGAAAGCGATCATCAACGAGGTCGAGCGCGGCGAAGATTATCTGAAGGAAAAATGGCAGGCGGCGCTGCAGAGCGGAACGCTGCACGGTCCCAGCCATGATTTGGTCGAACAGCTCTACCAGTCGGTCAAATCAGGCCACGACCAGATCAGCCAGCTGAAGCACGGGATGGAAAGCCCGTCCCAGGCCTGAACGCGATTACCACCCCGATTTCGGGGTGGGGCGCGGGGCGA
This sequence comes from Sphingomicrobium sp., assembly GCA_035540475.1. Classification (GTDB taxonomy): domain Bacteria; phylum Pseudomonadota; class Alphaproteobacteria; order Sphingomonadales; family Sphingomonadaceae; genus Sphingomicrobium. The sequence continues at coordinate 17,322 of DATLGK010000099.1, read as the reverse complement.
TCCTCCGGCCAGCGGGATCGCCCCGTTTGCGTCAGTAGCCCATCAGCGCCAGCACCTCGCGGCGGCTGCGCTCGTCTTCGCGGAAGGTGCCCATCATTCGGCTGGTGGTCATCATCACTCCGGGGGTGCTGACGCCGCGGGCGGTCATGCAGGCGTGGCTGGCCTCGATCACCACCGCCACGCCCTTGGGCTGCAGATGCTCCCAGATGGCGTCGGCGACCTGGGCGGTCAGCCGCTCCTGCACCTGGAGGCGCCGCGCGAAGCCATGGAGGACACGCGCAAGCTTGCTGATCCCGACCACCTTGTTCCCGGGCAAATAGGCGATCGCCGCCTTGCCGATGATCGGCGCCAGATGGTGTTCGCAGTGGGACTGGAATGGAATGTCCTTAAGCAGGACGATCTCGTCATAGCCACCGACCTCCTCGAACGTGCGGCTGAGGTGCCTTGCAGGGTCCTCCTGATAGCCGCGGGCATATTCGCGCCACGCCCGCGCGACCCGCCGCGGAGTGTCGAGCAGGCCCTCGCGGTCGGGATCGTCGCCGGCCCAGCGGATCAGGGTCCTGACCGCTTCGGCCACGTCCGCGGGCACTTCGCATTCGGGCGGCGATTCGACGAGGTCGCCGTCGATCGGATCGCCATTATCGCCGTGGCTGCTCATGCCTTGAGTTCCTGTTCGATGTCGCCGGCCACCGCCGCCGCCTGCTCCCGAATATCAGGCACGGCGATGATCTCCCAATAGCGCCCCTTGGTCAGCGGTCCCATGGCCCACAGCCGCTCCGCCGCGCGGCATCGGTCGTCGACCGCAAGCCCGATGCCGAGATGATCGGGCCGAACCTCGCCGCCGTCGAGAAGGCTGCGAAGAAGCGGGTCCTGCGAGCGGCCGATGCTGTGCAGCGGACCGGTGCAGTTGAAGGCATAATCGAACCGCGTCGTGCGGCTTTCGCCGGCTCCCCGCCGGCACATCTCGACGTCGATGCCTCCTTCCGCCTCATGCGCCCCGAGGATGCGACCCGCCATGACCTCCAGCCGGCCCTCGGCGACGAGACGGGCGACCGTCGCCGCCACCTCGGGCGCGATGCGGTGGCGGTGAACGTCCCACCAGGGCCGCGCGTGGCGCAGGAAGCGCCGCTGCTCGTCTGGAGTGAGACCCTGCCACAGGGCGTGGCTGTGCGGGCGCAGGCTGTCGACCGCCGCGCGCCAGCCGACCTCGGCGCTGCGGCCGCGCAGCCAGCGAAACAGTCCGCGGAGGCCCGCCTCGGGCAGATCATCGGCTGCAAGCGGCGCTGGTGCGAAGTCGGAGTGCGAACGCGGGATCAGGCCGCGCCGCGACAGCGCGACGATGCGGCCATGATGGCCGGCAGCGTCGAGCGAGAGCACGAGATCGACCATGGTGAGGCCGGTGCCGACGATCAGCGCCGCGCCGCCAGACTCGGCCAAATCCTCGACCGCCGCGCGCGCATCCTTGCCCCAAGGGTTGCGGATGAACCGGTCGCCAACGCCCTGGAAGGCGCGCAACCCTTCGGGTTCCTGATTGCCGATGGCCAGGACAACAGCTGCGGCGTTGACGGTGGAAGCGTCGCCGAAGTCGATCCGCCAGCGCGCGCCGTCGCGCCGGGCGGCGACCGCGGTCGCCTCCTTCACCGTAGTCAGCCCGGTCGCGCGCGCTTGATCGAGAATCTCCCCGAGGTAGCGACCGAACAGCCGGCGCTCGGCAAAGCCGCGCGCGGAACCGCCCTCGCTTGCGAATCGCTCGGCGAAATGGTCGGGCTCGTCCGCCCAGGCGCTCATCCCCTCGGCGCGCACGTTGAGCAGGTGCGCGGGGTCGCTCGTCGAATAAGCGACGCCCCGGCCGACGCGGCCGCTTCCGTCGATCAACCGTGAAGCAATCCCGCGCCGGGCGAGCTGGGCGGCGAGGATGGTGCCGGATGCGCCGCCGCCGACAATGGCGACGACTGGCCCGTCAGATTTCGTAGTCAGGCCAATTCTCCGCATTGGCGGCCCCCGCCTTGCGCCGCACCATATGCTCGTACATGCCGGTGACGGTCTTTCCGGCGGTCTGGGTGAACCAGCCGGGGACGATCGCATGAACGATGCAGGCGAGCCCGGCGCCGATCAGCCGCGTTCCGATCCAGAGCGCGCCGATGCCATGCTGCGCCCAGCTCATCCCGAGCGAGCGCGGGTGGTCGACGAACAGCTGGTGCGCGATGCCGCGTTTCGCGTCGATCGTCGGCTCAGTGCTCGCCATCGTCCCATTGCCCCTTTCGATTTGGCGACCCCGACAGGATTCGAACCTGTGGCCCTCAGATTAGGAATCTGATGCTCTATCCTGCTGAGCTACGGGGTCGCACGTCCTCCCGAATAGGGGCTCCCGTGCCGGCAATCAATTCGACCGGCCCGGAGCCGCCCCTTGGATGCCCATTTTCACTTCGCTCGCGCCAAGACGCGGCAAAATCACGCTGATTCGATGCATGCCACATTCCCTAGTGAGATACTAGGGTATAGTGCCTACCCATCGTCGGCGAAGTGATGCCGGGCGCGGAAACAGGGCCTTCACTCCCGGCGTGTCATCGCCCCGGCATCACGTCGATCAATTGACCCTGCGTCGGCGGGACGACCGGGAAGGGCAGCGGCGCGGCTGGGCGGTTCGCCCCCCCATTTGCCGGTTAGCTCAATCTGAGCCGCGACTGGACGAGCAAGGAGTGAAATCAAAAGCGAGATAGGGTAGTCGCACGGGTGCTCGGCTCATAGGGAGGGAGTCATGGGTTTCCGAGCTGTCCGTTTCGTGGCGCCGGGCTTCGCATTATTGTCGACCGCCGCGCCGGCAGCCGTCCCGCTTACGCCAGTGAAGCCTTGGCTTGTCGATTTCGACACGGTGCAATGTCATGCCGAGCGCGAGTATCGCGATGATCGCGGCTCAGTAATGCTGGGGATTCGCCCCGCGCCCACGGGCGATACCTATGAACTTCTGGTTGCCCGAAACCGCGCGGGACCACGGTTCGGACGACAGTTCGTAGGCTCCGTCGATTTCGGGAAGGGGCCGATCAAGGCGTGGTTGCTCAACTATGGAACGAGCGACCCGCCTTTGGACATCATGAAGTTCCGCATTTCCGCGACCGAAATGGCGCAGGCGAAAACTGCCCGAAATATCCTCTTTCATATTCGTGGACGCGACGATGTGGCGTTTGCAGTGACGGCGATAAGCGATTTGATCACGACACTCGATCAATGCACGACCGCATTGCAAGACCATTGGAACATGACGTCCGAAAAGCGGGAAGGCTTAAGGGATCTCCCGAAAGGCGACCTCCGCAAGATTTTTACCTTCGAGGATTACCCCCACGAAGCGCTCTCCCGCGGCCAGGAAGGCGCAGCGCAGTTCCTGCTGTTCATTGACGAACAGGGCTCGGTCGCTGCCTGCCACGTGTTCAAGCCCAGCGGCATACCCGCGCTCGACGCGATGGGCTGCCAGACAATTCGCGAGCGCGGGAAATTCAAGCCAGCGGTCGATCACAACGGCAAACCCGCTCGCAGCGCATACATCACTCCCCCCGTGCAGTGGCGACTGGCTTGATTAGCCCCCGACACCCGGTAGTTTCGCCGCAACTTCTGCCCAGGGCAGGGCCAGCCAGAAGACCGCCAACGGAATCGCGATCGACACGGCCAGCATGGCAAGGCCGAGCCAGGTCGCCGGGTGCACCCTGTGCTGCGTCCGCCGGTCCCAGATGCAGAGCGGGGTGAACAGCAGCAGGCCGAGCAGCATCTGGATGGTGAATCCGACCAGCGTCGGCGGAGCGATCGGCAGGCGTCCGATCGAGGGGCCGGCGACGACTAGGATGGCGGCGCCGAGCATCGCGCGCTTGTGCCATTGCGGATTGCGGCGCTCGTTCCAGCCGGTCCACACCAGGACCGCGAACGGCACGATCACGGCCAGCGGCACGATCGTCCAGCTCAGTGCGTCGGTAAACGGCGGCTGACCGCCGCGGGCGACGCCCCACACCGCGGTCAGGTACATGACCGGGACCATCGCGCTCGCGAGGAGCACGGTCAGGACGCCGAGCTTCATATGGACGTCGGTGCGCCGCGCGGCGACGAGCTGGGTCTGGGCGATGATGGCCACCATCCAAGCGGTGAAGACCAGGCCGTGCAGCATCACGGTCGGCGGCAGCGTGGGATTGGGCCGCGGATAGGAGGGCATGATCCCGCGCAGATAGAAGCTCGGGCCGAAGCCGAGCAGCACCACGACGGCCAGGAAGATCGCCATGCGCGAATAGAATTTGCGTTCGGACGCTTTGCGGTCCGTCCCCGCGGCGATGGTCGTGGCCATGTTCACCCCCGTAATCCTGGTCCCCGCCCGGGACACTGATCGATTTCGCGATCGCGATCAACGCCGTCGAAAGCCCGCTGGCGCGCCAGCGGGCTCGGCAATAGAAGGTGGCCGAGATCAAAAGGGACAAGAGCCGGATGCGACGCTGCCTGCCTCTCCAACCGCCAGAAGCGCGGACGCTGCGTTGACCACGCAAACCGCTGCTGGCGAGCGCAAGGAGGCGCGCAGCTTCCACGTCTATTGGGCGCTTGCAGCACTCGTCCTCGGCTTGCTGCTCGGATCGGTATCCGACCGCCTCGGACAGCAGCCACGCGACGTCCTGCTCGGCGCCGCCAGCTTTATCGGCACCCTGTGGCTCAATGCGCTGAAGATGACCGTCATTCCGTTGGTCGTCACCCTGCTGGTGACGGGCGTCGCGCGCAGCGCGGAAGCGGCGCAGGCCGGGCGGATCGCCGCCCGCTCGGTCACCTGGATCGTGATCGTCTGCACTGCGTCTGCCATCTTCGGCGCTGTCGCCACGCTGCTCCTCACCTCGCTCTTCCCCCTGCCGAGGGGGACGGCCGGGGCGCTCCAGGGCGCGCTTGCGGCCATTGAGCAGCCGGTGTCCGGCCCGCTCCCGGGGATCGTCGAATTCTTCAAGGGCATGGTGCCCTCGAACGTCGTCGCCGCCGCGTCGAACGGGGACGTCCTGCCCCTGGTCGTCTTTTCGCTGCTGTTCGCGATGGCGCTGACCCGCATCGGCAGTGCAGGGCGGCGCAGCGTGGTCGCATTGTTCGAGGCGGTCGCCGACGCGCTGGTGGTGATCATCCGCTGGGTGCTGTGGCTCGCCCCGCTGGGCGTGGGCGCGCTCGCTTTGACCGTCGGCGCGGAAGCGGGAACGACGGCGTTCGCCGGCCTTGGCCATTATATCGTGATCGTCTCCGCGGTTGGGCTGCTCTGGACCGTGCTGGCCGGCTATCCGCTGGCGATCGCGGCGGGCCGCGTGCCGGCGCGGCGCTTCGCCCGGGCGATGATCGGCCCGCAGGCCGTCGCCATTTCGACGCGCTCGTCGCTCGCCTGTCTGCCGGCGATGCTGACCGCGGCGAGAAGCCTCGGCATGCGCGAGCAGGTCGCCGACGTGACGCTGCCGATCGCCGTCGCGCTGTTCCGCGCAACCGGGCCGGCGATGAACGTCGCGGTGGCCTTCTATGTCGCGCACTGGCTCGGCCTCGAACCGAGCCTTGCCCAGATCATTGCCGCGACCGCGGTCGGGGCGGTGATGAGCTACGGCGCGATCAGCCTGCCTGGGGAAATCACCTTCATCAGCTCGATCGCGCCGATCGCCATCGCGCTCGGCGTTCCCATTGCGCCGCTGGCTCTGCTGGTGGCGGTCGAGATGATCCCGGACATCTTCCGCACCTTCGGCAACGTCACATTCGACGTATCGGTGACCGCAGCGGTCGACCGATCCGCGGAAAACGGGGAAAAACTGAACGGCAGCTGACCCCCGTTCGTCGGTTTAGCGGTCCGCGAACGGCGTTTGTCGGAACGCCGAGGATTTGCCGCATCCTCGTCGAGCAGCGAGCGATTTCGCGGCGCACATGGTCCACATCCGATCCAGCGGCGCGGGGCATCCCCCTCCAAGCATCCCCAGCGCTCCGCGCCGCAAAAAGGGAGACGAACCATGTTGAAAACCATTCCTGCGATCGGTGCGCTCGCCTTTGCAGCCGCGCTCGTCGTGCCGACGGTGAGCCAGGCAGCTGACCGCGAGTCGGCGCGCGTGTCCTATGCCGACCTCGACCTTTCCTCGCTGGAAGGGCGGGACTCGCTGGAGCGGCGCGTGACGAGCGCGGCCGATCAGCTTTGCGGAGTCGGCAAATGGTCGGGCTTCGCGCTCGAGAATGCGGCCCTCGCCTGCAGCGCGCGTGCCGCCGCCGGCGCGCAGCCCGCGGACGCTGAAGCGATCGCCGCCTCGCGCACGGGAAGCGTGACCGTCCTCGATGCGGCAGCATTGATCGTCACTGCCCAGTGACGTTCAGCGTCGCGGCCGCCGCGCGTTCCAAGCCCCGGAACGCGCGGCGGTTTTTTAACGCCCGGCGATGGCGCGAACGCGATCCGAATAGAGGCGGCCGACCGGCTGTTCGGTGCCATCGGCAAGCCGCGCGATCCATCGGCCCGACTGGTTGCGGCTGAAGCCCGCGATGAAGTCCTTGCGGACGATCGCCGAGCGGTGAAGCCGGACGAACAGCTCGGGGTCGAGCCCTTCTTCCAGCGCGGCCATCGAATGATGGATCAGCCAGCTGCGGCGGCCGACGTGAAGGCGCATGTAATCGCGCTCCGCCGAGACCCGATCGACGTCGCGAGCGGCGATCCGCACCAGCCCCGACAGGTCGGACGCCCAGAACTCCTCTAGCCATTGGGATGCCTTGCCAGGCGCGGGCGATGCCGTCCGCTGCTCGAGGTAAGCGCGCGCGCGCTCGATCGCGCGCTGCAACCGCGCCGGGTCGACCGGCTTCATCAGATAGTCGACGGCCTCGACCTCGAATGCGGCGACGGCGAACTGGTCGAAGGCGGTGACGAAGACTACCGCCGGCGACGGGTCGTGGGCGGCGAGCGCGCGGGCGACACCGATGCCGTCGAGGCCGGGCATGGCGATGTCCAGCAGCAGCAGATCCGGATTGAGCGCCTCGGTAAGGTTGATCGCGCTGTCGCCGTCGCCGGCAGTGCCGACCAGCTGAGCGCCCTCGGCGCGGGCGAGGAGCAATTGAAGACGCTCAGCCGCAAGCGGCTCGTCGTCGGCAATCAGGACTCGAAGGGGTTTGTTCTCAGGCGGCATGGGTCTCCACCGGCATTGTCAGCACAACCTTATAACCGCCGCCGGCCATCGGGCCGTAGCGGCACTGGGCGCGGCTTCCGAAGCGCGCTTCGAGCCTTTGGCAAACATTGGCCAGGCCAAGACCGGTGCCTTCGTGAGTCGCCGCCGGCAGCTGCTCCTTGCCGCCATGCTTCAGGCGGTTGCTGATTTCCACGACCATGCGGCGGTCGTCGGTGTGGCGCGCGGCGATGCGGATGACGACCGCCTTGCGGCTCTTCGACACGCCATATTTGATCGCATTCTCGACGATCGGCTGGAGGATCAGCGCGGGAAGGCGCGCCTGCTGCAGCGACTCCGGGACGTCGATCTCGACCGTCAGGCGGTCGGGGAAGCGCGCCATTTCAATGTCGAGGTAGAGACGCTGCAGGTCGATTTCCTCGGCCAGGCTGACGTCGGCGCTGGGGTCGAGCGACAGGCTGGTGCGGAAGAAGGTCGAAAGCGCCAGCAACATGTTCTCGGCGCGGTCGGTGCGGCCGGTCATGACCAGCGACGACAAAGAATTGAGCGTGTTGAACAGGAAGTGCGGATTGACCTGGTAGCGCAGCGCCCGGACCTGCGCCGCCTGGGCCGCGCTTTCGGCGTCGGCGACGCGCCGCTGCGCCCGCATTGCTTCGGCGTGGGCCTGGCTGGCAAGGTAGAAAGCGCTCCAGCCGATGAAGAAAAACAGCCACGTAACGGCGACGTCGAGTGCCCAGCGCAGACGCTTCTTCGGATCCAGGTGGCGCATCTTCGGCATCGTCAGCACCAGCGGATCCTCGGCGGTGCGCTCGATCCGCAGTGTGTTGCCCTTCTCGACGACGGTAACGCCTTCCCGGGCCTGGAAGCGGAACTCCTCCTTGCTTTCGCGCATCACGCCTTCGAGGCTGGTCACGGTCCCGCCCATGGCCAGCGATGCAATGATGCAGCTGATCGCCGCCACGATCGCGTTGCGGCGGATGTTTCCCGCCATTCCGAAGCGCGCGATCACGAGGTAGATGAGGCCCGTGAAGACCACTCCGGCGGCGATAATGAACAGCCTGTTCTGGAGCGCCGTCCAGGGATCGGCGCCGAGGAAGGCGCGAGCGACCACGGTCAGCGCGTAGAAGATCCAGAATCCGAGGATCGTCTTCAGCGCGAGCGGCCAGTCGGCGAAACGGCTTCGCGCGGTCGGTGCGGGCGTCATGAGCATCGTCATGGTCATGTCGCAAAATCCTCGTCGCGCAAACCGCCCTCTGCCCGTTGGCAGAAGCACCGGCGCAGCCGGTCGAAAGCCGAGCAGTCCGGAACGCCGCATGCGGTCCGCTCGTTACCGGGCAGGAACATTAGGGGACGGAGGAGACGCTGTGAACAGTGAGAGCAAGCAGGACAGGCCGCCGCCGGCCGTGATCTCGGCGCCGCCCGAGGGCGAGCTCGAGGAAAGGCTGAAGGCGCATCCGGAGGACGCCGACGCAAAGGCCGACGTCGGCAGCGACGAATCCATGGACGCGTCGGACCCCCCGTCGGTTGCGCAGCCGGGATGCGCCGCCGAACCCGTACCGTCGTCCGGATTCCCCGAATGAGCGGCTGATCCGTTGCTGAGGCGTCACAAAAGTGTCGCCGCGTTGCAAATATTCAACAATCCACAGTTTTGAGGCGGCGGATCAATTTCTGGCCTTGCCGCCGCGACTCCCCTCTGATTCAATCTGAACGGGGGGTGGGATTGTGGTTAAGTTTCTCGAAACCAGTAGCGCCGCATGATCCCGCCAGGGCGAAAGGAGTCGGGTTCATGATTACGCGGACCAGCCAGCCGGCCAGCGGGGCGATGCTGATCTCCGAAATGAAGGAGTTCGCGAGCTTTTCCAAAGCGACGCAGCGCTACATCCGCCGTTCGCTCGATGTGGCCTACGGGCGCCGCGACCCGATCGAATGCTGGGCCCGCGACGAAGGCGAGGCCGCCTCGATCCGCGCCCAGGCGCGCCTCTACAAGCAGCTCGACCATCTGCGCCTGCAGGTCCCGGATGACAGCGGGCTCGACATGATCGAGCCGTTCGTCGGCATGCTGATCACTTTGTCGGCGTTCGACCTCGGGCAGGATCGGCTTCCCAACTTTGCCGCTTACCGCTTCCTCTACGAGCGGCTGATCGGCGCCGCCGCGCGGCCGTGGCTGCCGAGCGCCTTTTGCTCCGCTGCCGCATTGCCGCACCTTCACCCGGACCGCCGCCGCACGCTGCTGCAGTCGATCAGCGAGAGCGCGGCGACCGCGCCCGGCTGGTCGAGCCGCGAGCCCGTGTTCTGGCCGGAGTGGGTCGAGAAGGTCGATCTGAAGACCGCGGCTTAGGCTTCGGCGCCGCTCGGCGCTTTTACCGAAGGGAAGATTTCCGCCAGCTGGCGAAGGCTGTCCGCCGCATTCTTGTGGTGGACGAAGATGACGCCTGCCGCTTCGTAAGCGGCGCGGTGATTCTCGCGGTCGTCGACCAGCACGTCGCCGGGATTCATATGCTTGTGCTTGTCGCGCGCCATGCAGGTGATGATCGGCACGCCGGGAAAATGCTCGGCCGCCCATTCGACCTTCTGCGGGGCGGCCCAACGTCCAAGCGGAAGGCCGGTGAGGATGGTCGGCTTCAAATGCTTGACGCCTTCGAACAGCAGACGCGCGTCCGGCATCTCAGGAAGCGAGCCGTAGAAGTTCTTCGCCTGCGCGAGCCGCTTCCAGAAGGCGCCGCGGCCGTGCTTCGCCTCATATTGCCGGGGCGTCATTCCAAGCAGCCTGCGCGCGCCTTCGTCGAAATCGGCAAGCACGCCGTCGGCATCGAGGAACAAGCGGCGCGAGTCCTGGGGCTCGGGCATCAGAAGCGCGCCGGCTCCAGCGTCAGGTCGATCGGCGCGGGCAGGTGCTCCCAGCCGCGCTCGCGCAGCACGTCATTGCTTTCGCGCGCCTTGCGGTGCGGGCCGAGCGACCAGGTGATGTGGTAGGTCGAGCCGTCGGGCCGGTCGGTGGTCCCGTCGAGCTCGACCACCAGACATTCGAGGCTGTCGCCGTCGTCCGCGCGGCCGACGATCCGCGCGCTGTCAGGCATGCGCGGCAGCGGGGTCTCCGCCGTCGCGCCGACGCGCAGCGTCACATGGTCGGCGACGACATTGCCGTAGCGGGGCGGGAAGCGTTCGAGCAGCGCGGTGCGCTCGTCGCTCGGAAGCTTCCAGCCGGTGACTGTTCCAGGCCTGGCCATGACTATGGGACGCGGCAGAGCGCGATCAGTTCCGCACGGCGATCCGCTCGACCAGCTCGCGCGCGAAATCGATCAACGTGTCGTCGCGCGCGCCCATCACCAGGATGCGGTCGCCGGCCTTTGCCTCCTCCACGAGCGCATCGCCGATCTGAGCCCGCTCCGGCACATGACGCGCGTCGCGGCCTTGCGCGCGTACGGCCTCGGCGAGCCAGTCGCTGCCGCGCCGGCGCTCGGTCGTCCCGCCCTGATAGACGGGGTCGGGCAAATAGAGACGGTCGTCCGTCCCCATGCCGCGGGCGAAGCTCTCGGCCAGCTGCTCGCCCATCTTGGCGAGCGGGCCGTAGCCGTGCGGCTGGAACATGATCAGCAGCCGCCCGGGCTGTGCCGCCATGGTCGCGAGCGTCGCGTCGATTTTGTCGGGGTTGTGCGCGAAATCGTCGATCACCGTGACGCCGGCGGCTTCGCCGACCAGCTCGAGCCGGCGCTTGAGGCCCTCGAAGCGGCCGAGCGCGGCGGCCGCGTCCTCGATGCGCAGGCCAAGCGCCCGGGTCGCGGCGATCGCTGCAAGCGCGTTCGACGCATTGTGGCGGCCGGGGACCGACAGCCGCACCGCGTGGCGCTCGCCTTCGGCCTCGACCGCAAAGCTCAGCCCGCGTGGCTCCAGCTTCAGCTCCCGGCCCAGGAAATCCGCCCGCGGGCTGTCGAAGCCGTAACCGATCACCTTGTCGCCCGGAACGCTCTCCGACAGCGCGCGCGCTTCGGGATCGTCGAGGTTGAGCACGGCCTTGCGCGCGCGGGCGAGGAAATGTCCGAACAATTGCCTGAGCTCCGCCATCTCCTTGTGGTCGAGGCTGACGTTGGTCAGCACGGCCACATCCGGCTTGTAGAGCGCGATCGAGCCGTCGCTTTCGTCGACCTCGCTGACGAACAGCTCGGGGTCGCCGACCAGCGCGCTCGCGAAGGGCGCCGAGGGCGTGACGAAATTCTTCATCACCGCGCCGTTCATCACCGTCGGCTGGCGGTGGCAGGCGTGCAGGATCCAGCCGATCATCCCGGTGACGGTCGACTTGCCGCTGGTCCCCCCGACGGCAATGCTGCGCTGCGCCGAGTTGAGAAGCTTCGCGAGAAATTCCGGCCGGCGCAGGTGCGGCAGGCCAAGCTCCTTCGCGCGCACCACATCGGGCACCGTCTCCTCGACCGCGGCCGAGGTGACGAGCGTCATGCCCGGCTGCAGGCCCGACCCGTCCTGCGGGAACAATTGGATCCCGAGCGAGCGCAGATAGTCGAATTTTTCCGGTGTGCGGCCGGCGTCGAGGCTGCGGTCCGACCCCGCAACCCTGGCCCCGCCGGCCCGCAAGATGCTGGCCAGCGGAAGCATGCCGCTGCCGCCAATGCCGCTGAAGAATACCGGAGAATCGATCATCGCGCGGCCCTATTCGCGCTGCGCGGCGAGCGAAAGACCCCTATTTACACGCACCCCCGCCCGGCCATCCCGTCCAGCCGGGGCCGCGGACGAAGCGGCCCGGCTTGGCGCCGGTATGCTTGCCACCTTTAAGCACCTGGACGCCGTTAACGAACACGTCGCTGACGCCGCTTGCCAGCTGCTGCGGCTGGTTGAAGGTCGCATTGTCGCGGATCGTCGCCGGGTCGAACACGACGACGTCGGCGTAATATCCAGGCTTGAGCGAGCCGCGCCGCTTGAGGCTGAGGTTGGCCGCCGGCAGCGATGTCATTCGGCGGATCGCGTCGGGCAGGCTCGCCGCTTTCTCGTCGCGCACATATTTGCCGAGCAGCCGCGCGAAATTGCCGTAGGCCCGGGGATGGGTGCTTGACTTCAGGAACACGCCCTCGGGCGCCTGGCTCGAGGCGTCCGACCCGAAGCTCATCCACGGCAGGCCGACCGCGCGGCGGACATTGTCCTCGCTCATGCTGAAATAGACGACTTGGACACGCGATCCGTCCTCGGTGATCAGCTCGGCCGCGACCTCCTCCGGCGGCTTGCCGCGCTCGCGCGCGACGTCGGCGAGCGTCCTGCCGGTCAGCGCCTTCAGCTTCTCGGTCTTGAAACCGACCAGCAGCACCTTGTCCGGTTCGTGGACGACAAGCTTGGTGTTCTCGGTCGCCTCGGGCCCGCGCATCCATTCGAGCGCGCGGGCGCGGGTCGCGGGATCCTTGAGGCGCGCGACCCAGGCTTCGAGGCCGCCGTCCTGGACCCACAAGGGAAAAGCGGCGTCGAAGCCGGTCGAGCTTGCTGGATAGGTGTACATGTCGGCGGTGATGCGGAGGCCCGCGGCGCGCGCCGCCTCGACGCGCGCGATCGCAGCGCCGATCTTGCCCCAATTCTCGCGGCCCGACTGCTTGAAATGGTAGATTTCCGCAGGCGCGCCCGAGCGGCGCGAAATGTCGATCAGCTCGTCGATCGCCTCGAGCAGCCTGGGCCCCTCGTCGCGGATGTGGCTGATGTACATGCCGCCGCATTTGCCGGCTTCCTCGGCCAGCGCGGTCAGTTCCGGCGTTTCGGCGAAGTTGGCCGGGGCGTAGATGAGCGACGAGCCGACGCCGACCGCGCCTTCCTTCATCGCCTGGCGCACCAGGGCGCGCATGCGCGCCAATTGCTCATCCGTCGGGTCGACGTCCTTTTCGCCGAGCACGTGCCGGCGCACCGTCGTCGCGCCGACGAACGAGGTGACGTTGGGGGTGACGCCCTTGCGCTGCAGATATTCGAGATATTGGCCGAGCGTGGTCCAGCGGATCGGATATTTGATGTCGCCCTGGCGCTGCAGCACGAGCCGCTTCATCTCGGGGCTGAGCGGGCCCATCGAATCGCCTTCGCCCATCACTTCGAGCGTGACGCCCTGGTAGGTGTCGCTCATCCCGCGGCCGTCGGCGATAAGCGCGACATTGGCCCAGCTGAGCATGTTGATGAAGCCGGGCGAAACCGCCAGGCCCGAGGCATCGATCACGCGCGCGGCCATGCCAGGGCAGCGGCCGACACAGGCTATGCGGTCTCCTTTCAGGCCGACGTCGCCGACGAAGCCTGCGCCTCCCGAACCGTCATAGATGGTGCCGCCGTGAATCAGCATGCTGTAGTCGGCCCTCGGCGGTTTCGGCGGCGGGGCTGCGGAACTCGCCAGCAACCCGCCAATGGCCAAGGTGATCGCAATTCGCCGATTCATGTGCCGCTCTCCTCGGCGCGAAGCTGCACCATCGTGCAGCTCGGCGCCAGAGCCAAAGGTCGCTTTCAGCCGCGACGATTTAAGGGGCGCATGCTTCGGGGCTGCGGCCCGAAACGCGAGTAACGCTGCTAGAATAAGACGTGGTCACGGCGATGCCGACGGACCGGCAGCTCTTGAGCTGGAAACGGACCTTCCGCGCGGCGAAGTCGAGCGAGACCCGGCGGAAGTTCTCGAGCAGGTCGGTGCCGATCAAAAGCGCCGGCTGGTCGGCGATCCCGAACACCTTGAACGGAGGCAGGTCGGCAAAGGCGACCGGCACGTTCTGCAGCGTGATCGAGCCAAGCTCCAGGTCGCGGATCTGCGCCATTTGCAGGTCGACGGTCTTGCCGGTGACGCCGGTCGCCGAGACGGTCCAGACGTTGCGTGGATCGCGCCGGATCAGCTTGTCGCGCAGCGCCATGTTGCCGATCGTGATCTGCGAGCCGGTGTCGATCACCGCGTCGAGCGACAGTCCGGCGGCCTTGACGTTGGTCAGGATCAGCTGCCCGCGCTGGAGCTTGGCGACGATCACGATGTCGCCCGGGTTCGATTTGACCGGTTGCCGCGCGTCCTCGACCCGGATGACCCTTTCCTCGAAATCCATCATCAGCCGCTGCCGCACCAGCGCGTCGATGCCGATCAGGCCGGCGCCGCCGAGATGCTGTTCGCTGAGCGCCGGGACCTCGAGGTCGCGGATCGTGCTCGGGCCCAGCGTCAGCTCACGGATCTTCACCTGATCGACGATGTTGCGGTCGGTCATATTGTTGAGGATCACCGGCGTTCCGATCGGCAATTCCAGCTCGCGCGCGATCTTCAGGCCCACCGCCGAGGTGTCGGCGCCGCTGTCGACCAGGAAATGGTAGGGCCCGCGGCCGTTGACCCGAACCTCGACGCTGAGGCGTGTCTCGACCTTGCGCGCATCCACATCGTCGCCGCCGATCGCCAGCGCATTGTCGATTTCGGCGGGCGTCAGCGGGGGCATGGTCGACGGCCCCGGCGGAGCCGGCCGCGGTTTGCCGATCTGCGGGGCCTGAGCGGCGGCCCCGGCGGCGATGGCCACGGGGAGCAGCGCGAGGCTCAAGGCAGGCAGCAATTTGCGACGCATATGGACCGATCCTCCTGGCGCGGATCCAGCTTAGGCCTGCTAAGCCTTTGTCTGCCAGAGGAAATCGACGGACGGCGGTCGAATTCGAGCAGTGGCTCGCCGCACCGGCCCATTGCGGTTGAGCACGCGATCCACCTAAGGCAGGGCAATGCGCATCGCCGTGGTCGCTCCCAGCTGCCCCCTGAAATCCGAGGCCGCCAAAATCGTGCAGGACATCGGCGCCCGGCGCGGGGACTGCGAGATCCTCGTTCACCCGCAATGCTTCCTGTCCGACGGCCATTTTGCCGGGCCCGATGAGGCCCGGCTCGCCGCTCTGCGCGAGGTCATGGCCGACCCGTCGATCGATGCCGTGTGGTGCGCGCGCGGCGGCTATGGCTCGAACCGCATCGCCGAGGCTGCGGCCGCGCGCCTGCCGCAGGCCGCGCTCGGCAAGCTCTATATGGGATATAGCGACGCGGGCTTCCTACTTGCGGCGCTCCACCGCGCCGGCGCCGAGGTCGCCTGGGGGCCGATGCCGCAGGATGCGCTTCGCCCCGGCGGGGAGGCGGCAGTCGGCCGCGCGCTCGACTGGCTGGTGCGGCGCGACCCGTCCGCGACCGAGCCTGGACTGCAGCAGCCGGCCATGGCCTTCAACCTCACGGTGCTCGCATCCTTGCTGGGGACAGTGCTCGAGCCGGACTTCAGCGGCGTCGATTTGCTGGTCGAGGACGTCGGCGAGCATCATTACCGCATCGACCGGACGATGTTCCACGTCGCCGCCAGCCCCAACGTCCGGCGCGCCGCACGGCTGCGGCTTGGACGGGTCGGTGAAATCCCCCGCAACGACCCCGACTTCGGGCGGGACGAATGCGCGATTGTCGAGGAGTGGTGCGCGCGTTCGGGCATCGCTTATGGCGGCCGCGCCGACATCGGCCACGACGTCGACAACAAGGTCGTCCCGTTCACCCCCGCAATAAGCTGAGCGCCGCTCGCATCAGCCATTGCAAAGGCCTTCGAGTTGCGCTCTACCAAGAGAGGAACAACAGGAGGGCCGTGATGGCACAAGGCAGTCGTAAGGCAGGGGGCGGACTGGCCCGCCCGGTTCAACCCTCGTCAGATCTCGCGGCGATTTGCGGCAGCGATCCGCTTCCGCGCAGCCAGGTCGTTTCGAAGGTGTGGGACCACATTCGCAAGAACAACCTGCAAAACCCGCAAAACAAACGGGAAATCATGGCTGACGACAAGCTGAAGAAGGTTTTCGGGGGCAAGGATCGCGTCAGCATGTTCGAAATGAACAAGCATCTGTCGAACCACCTGAAGTAAGCTTCGGCAGCTTCGGAACGCGAAAGGGACCCGCCTCGGCGGGTCCCTTTTTCTTTGCCTGCGGTCACGACTCGGTCGGGCTCAGCGGCACAAGCCGCCGCCGATGGTTCGCCGTTGGGCCTGGTCGAAGTGCAGATGATCGGTGTGGGCGTCGTTGTAATCGGGGGAAAGGGTGGTCGCGAACAGGCGGCAGGCGCCGTCGCGGACATCGCGCAGGAAAGCGCCTTTCGGCCCGTCATCGCGCCAGTCGCGCAGCACGCTGACCACTCTTCCATCGGCCAGCCTAAAGCCGGTGATGTCGATCGCGTCGGCGGTTGCATGCTCGCTGAAACGGCCCTCGGCTCGCCCGTAACGCCGGCGGCAGGCATAGCTGCCGGCGTGGTCGATCGCCGCGATGCGGCTGCCGAAATGGCGCATCGCCGCGGGCTGCGCGACCTGGCGTTCGAAGATGACCAGCGCCGCCGCGACCGGACAGCTGGTTACGATTCCGCGCGGACGGAATTCGGCCTCGTCCGACGCCGCGAACAGGCGCATGCCGTTGGTGTAGCCGCAGTCGGGGCCATCGGAGCGCGGCGGCGCGGGTTCGTGACGGGCTCCCGCCGCAAGCAACAGGCTTTGGCATTGGGCGGGCTGGTCTGCCAGCGACGCCAGCTTGGCCTGCGTGAACATGCCGATCGGGTCGCTGAGGCGAAGCTCGGTCCAGGGCACGTCCTGTGGGTGCCGCCGCACCCAGTCGCGCCCGAACATCAATGCCGCCGCGGCGAGCGCGAGCAGGATGAGTAAGATCACGATCCGGCGGATCAGCCGCGCCACAGCCCGTCCAGCTTCTCCTGCGTCACCGGAAAGCCGAGGTGCGAGGGGATGGTGATGAACCGCTCGCCGTCCTTCTCCTCGACCCACGGCGTGACCGGCTCGATCGGGTGCGCGAGGGCGTCGGCGCGGATCTCCTCGAAGGTGGAATGTTGCGCGAGACGCTCGAGCGTCCGCCGCGTCGGAAAGATCAGCCGGGCGTCGCCGTGCCGGTCGCGCTCGAGCACCTCGGCGGCGGTCACCCAGGCCGCGCCGGCGCATTCCCCCTCGACGACGCGCGGCCGCCAGTCGCCGCCAGGGCACTCGCCGACGAAAAACAGCGTGTCGAAGCGGCGCACCGCGTGGAATTTCGGGACCCAGCGCGCGAAGGGCGTGAGCGCGCCCGTGTCGAGCGCGAGTTCGCGTTCGGCGAGCAGTGCGCCGAAGTCGCGGTCGGCGACGAGCTGCTGCTGCATCTCGGCGGCGGCGTTGGCGGAGGGGAGGCGCGAAATTCCGACCGGGACGGCCGTTGCCGCGATCCGCGAAAC
>DATLGK010000098.1:0-11094 GCA_035540475.1 Sphingomicrobium sp. | reverse complement strand
GCGTCGCGGTGGGAGCAGGCGCCGCCTTTGGAGCTGCGGCGATTGGCGCGGCCTTGCCCGCCTTGGGCGCGTTGCTCGGCGCCGGCGCCGCCTTCGCCCTCGACTGGGCGATCGCCACGCCCTTCTTGCGCTCGGCCAGCGGCAGCAGCTGGTCGAGCTGGGCGAGCGTTTCGCGCGCCGGGCCTAGCCCCTGGGCCGCGGCGCGGCTGACATAGGCGTAGCCGAGCACCGGATCCTGGGTCACGCCGTCGCCGTTGAACAAGGCCGTGCCATAGACGAGCAGCGCGCGGGGCTCCCCCTTGTCGGCGGCCTTCTTCAGCCATTTCAGCCCGGCTCCCTGCTCGCCGTTCTGGAACAGCAGCAGGCCGAGCGTGGTCTGGGCATCGACATGGTCGCTCGCTGCGGCGCGCTCCAGCCACGTCCGCGCCGCGGCAAGGTTGGTGTTGACGCCGCGGCCGAGGCGATAGGCCTGGCCGAGGTTGAACTGGGCGTCGGCATCGCCGCGCTCGGCGAGCGGGCGCCAGATCGACACCGCAGCCGAATAATCGGCGCGCTGCCATGCCTCGATCCCGGCCTTTACCGACTGCGCCCACGCCGCCGAAGCGGCCAAGGCGAGCAGCACGCCGGTAACTAAGTATTTGGGACTCATAGCTTAACCCACCCCGTTCGCTCCTTAGCGCAGTGCCGCGCGAGCGCAAACAGCCTGTGGTCGCCGTTAACCAGATTTTAGAGCCTGCAGTGTCACTCCGCACGCTGAACTGACGCATTTGAGGCGAGGGGAAAAGCATGCGCGTCCTGGCAATGGCATCGCAGAAAGGCGGATCGGGCAAGACGACATTGTCCGGCCACCTCGCGGTGCAGGCGCAGCTGGCAGGGGCCGGCCCGGTCTGTTTGATCGACATCGACCCGCAGGGCAGCCTTGCCGACTGGTGGAACGAGCGCGAAGCCGACATGCCGGCCTTTGCGCAGACCACCGTCGCCCGGCTTGCAAGCGACCTCGAGGTGCTTCGCCAGCAGGGCTTCCGTCTTGCCGTGATCGACACCCCGCCGGCGATCACCATGGCGATCCAGAGCGTCATCGCGGTGGCCGAGCTGATCGTCATCCCGACCCGTCCGAGCCCGCACGACTTGCGTGCCGTCGGCGCCACCGTCGACCTGTGCGACCGCGCCGGAAAACCGCTGATCTTCGTCGTCAACGCAGCGACTCCAAAGGCCAAGATCACCTACGAAGCTGCGGTCGCGCTGTCGCAGCATGGCACGGTCGCTCCAGTCACGCTTCACCACCGCACCGATTTCGCCGCCTCGATGATCGACGGCCGCACCGTGATGGAGATCGACCCACAGGGCCGTTCGGCGCGCGAGGTGACCGAGCTGTGGGACTATATCTCCGACCGTCTCGAGAAGAATTTTCGCCGCACCGTCTTCGCCGCGCCGGGAGCGGCGCCCGGCATCGGCGTCCCGGCCAGTCCGCGTCCGGTCGGTGGCTTCGGCCGCCGCGTCGTCGGTCAGTAAGGGGGCGGCGCCGTGGCAGAAGCCAAGCCTTTCGCTTCCCTCTCCTCCGGACTTCTCGCCCGCAAGGGCGCAGCCCGCCCGGCCATGCGGCCGCAGGGCTTCGGCCAGGTCGGCAACGGCCTCGAGGACCTCGGCTGGAACGACATGGGCTTCGAGCCGCCCAAGCCGGCCGAAGCTCCGCGCGACGCCGACCATGACGCGTTCGGCGATGACGTCGTCGAGCATCCGCGCGCCCATCCCACCGGCCTGACGCCCATCGGCTCGCCGGTCCATGAGCAGCAGGCCGAGCTCGCCGACCGCCTCTACGAGTGCGAGGAGGACGAGGAGGTCGACGAGACCGCCGAGCTTTACGAACCCCAGGCAGAGCCCGCGCCGGCCAAGGTCAAGGCGCAGGCGCTTCCGCCAATCCCGGCGGCACCGGCCGAGATGGCCGCTCCCGCGCCGGCTCCTTCGGTCGCCGAGACAGTCGTCCCGACACCGGCCCCGCGCCGCGCGCCCCGGCCGCGCTCGGCGCCCGGCAGCAAGGGCAAGGCCGCCTTCACCCTGCGGCTCGATGCCGAACGTCACCTCAAGCTTCGGCTCGCCTGCGCGGTCGATGGCCGCTCGGCGCAGCAGCTTGTGACCGACGCGCTCGACCGGCTGCTTGCGGAAATGCCGGAACTGGACGCGCTCGCCGCGAAGGCCAAACGCAAAGGATAATCTCATGTCCACGTCGCTCCGCTTCGCCTCCGCTGCTTCGCTCGCCGCTCTCGCCACGGTCCTTGCCGGCTGCGTCGCGCCGCAGGGCAAAGTGGCGTCAGCCTCGCATTTCGGCGGCAAGGCGGCCGGCGACATCGGGCTTGCGACGCGTGCGCTTGCGGCGCTCAATGCGAACGATGTTCCGCTCGCTGTCTCCCTCGCCGAGCGCGCGGTGGCGAAGACTCCGCAGGATGCGGGCTTCCGCGCGCTTCTCGGCAACGCCTATTTCGCCGCCGGCCGGTTCCGCTCCGCCGAGCAGGCGTTCAGGGATTCGCTGACCATCTATTCGAACCAGCCCGAGGTGGTTCTGAAGCTCGCGCTGGTCCAGATCGCGCTCGGCAAGAATGCCGACGCATTGGCCTTCCTCAACGCCGGCCGCGCCGTGCTGAGCCCGTCCAACTACGGCCTCGCGCTGGCGCTCGCCGGTGAAACCCGCGAAGCCGTTGCCGTGCTGGAAGCCGCCGCGCGGGGCCCGGGCGCCGACCCGACGGTCCGCCAGAATCTCGCGCTCGCTTATGCCTTCGCCGGCGACTGGACCCAGGCGCGCACCGTCGCTGCCCAGGACGTCCCCGCATCGCAGCTCGATGCCCGTCTTCAGCAGTGGATGCAGCTCGCCAAGCCGGCGCGCCCGTCCGATCAGGTCGCGGCGCTTGTCGGAGTGACGCCCGCTGCGATCGATCACGGCCAGCCGGTGCAGCTCGCTCTCAGCCCGGGCGCGACGCGCCAGGCCGAAGCCGCGCCCGCCCCGGCGCCGTTCGCATCGCCGCAACCGCAGATGGTCGAGGCCGCGCCGCCGCCTGCGCCGCTGCCGCAAGCCTATGCCGCGGTCGAATACGCGCCGCCACCCCCGCCGGTTCGCGCGGTCGCCCCGGCACCGCCGCCGCCGCGCGAGTCTGCACTTGTCAGCATCGCCAGCGCCGCCGTCGGTAAAGCCAGGGACGCGCTTGCCGCAGTCGCGCCGGCGCGGCACTCCGCCGCCAAACCCGCCGCTTCGGTAACCGTCAAACTTCTGCCGGCCCGTCCGGTGACGGCGCGGCGCGGCGAATCGCGGACCGTCGTCCAGCTCGGTGCCTATGGCTCGCCGCAGCGCGTGCTTGCGGCGTGGGATTCGGCGGCGCGCAAACATAGCGCGCTGCGCGCCTACATGCCGGTCAGCGCCCGCTTCGAAAGCCCGAAAGGCGTGTTCTACCGCCTGGCGGTCAAGGGGTTCGACAATCCCGCCGAGGCGCAGGCGTTGTGCACCCAGCTGCGCCGTTCGGGGGGAAGTTGCTTCGTGCGCGGCTTCGCCGGCGACGCGCCGGTCAGGATCGCGTCGCTCTAGGCGAGCAGCATCTCCAGGCACGCCATTCTGACGGCGACGCCCATTTCGACCTGAAGCGTGATCAACGACCGCTGCGGATCGTCCGCGATCCGGTCCTCGATCTCGACTCCGCGGTTCATCGGCCCGGGGTGCATCACCACGGCGTCCGGAGCGGCGCGCGACAGTCGCTCGGCGGTTAGCCCGTAACATTCGAGATATTCGCCCGGGGCATCCCCAAGCTGGGCGTCCAGCCGTTCGCGCTGGACTCGCAGCATCATCACCACGTCGGCCCCTTCGACGGCCTCGTCGACGCTCAGCTGCGCGGCACCGTCCGGCATCAATGCACGGGGCCCGGCGAGCCGGACCTCGGCGCCCAGCCGCGGCAGCAGCTTGGCGTTGGAGCGGGCGACGCGGCTGTGGCGGATGTCGCCGCAGATCGCCACCTTCAGCCCCTCGACGCGCCCGAGACGGTGACGGATCGTCGCCGCGTCGAGCAGCGCCTGGGTGGGATGCTCGTTGGTGCCGTCGCCGGCGTTGATCACCGGCGAATCCACCAGCAGCGCGACCGCCGCCGGCGCGCCATTCTCGCGGTGGCGGATGACCAGCGCGTCGGGCCGCATCGCGTTCAATGTGCGCGCGGTGTCCTCCAGCGTTTCGCCTTTCTTGACCGAGCTGTGCTCGACCGACAGCGCGACGACCGCGCCGCCGAGCCGGTGCGCGGCTGTCGCGAACGACATCGCCGTGCGGGTCGAATTCTCGTAGAACAGGTTGAACAGGATTTTGCCGTCGAGAGCCTTTGGAGCATTGCGCTCGCGGTTGGCGGCGAGGAATTGCTCGGCGCGATCGAGAATCCGCGCAATCTCTTCGTCGTTCAGGGAATCGATGGAGAGCAGGTCCACGAGGGCCGGGCCTAGCCGCCGCTGCCGAGATTCGCCAGCGCGTCGATCGCCCCCTGGAGGATGTGCGCGGCGGCGAGCGCATCGACCTTCTCCGCGCGCCGGGCGCGGCTGACGTCGGCTTCGATCATTGCACGCTCGACCGCCTGGGTCGACCAGCGTTCGTCCCACAGCAGGATCGGCAGGCCGAGTGGAGCCAGGTTGCGGGCGAAGGCGCGAACCGACTGGGTACGCGGCGAATCGCTGCCGTCCATGTTCAGCGGTAACCCCACGACCAGTCCCACGACATGCTCGTGCTCGACGAACGCGCGCAGGCTCTCCAGATCCTTGGTGAATTTGCCGCGTCGGATGGTCTCGGCCGGTCCGGCGAAGTGCCAGCCGGCATCGCAGATGGCGAGGCCGATGGTCTTGGTGCCGACATCGAGGCCCGCGAGCTTGCCGCCGGCCGGAAGGGCAGACGCGAATTCCGCGATCGAAGGCGCGATCAGCGCTGCCATGCCGCCGTCCTGCGTTCGGCGTCGCGCCGGATCGCGCCCCAGAACAAGGCATAATCGAACACGTGGTAATTGTTGCCCGGAAGGACGAACGGCCCGAGCGGAGGGATTTCGCCCTCGACGATCAGCAAGCCCCGCTCGCACCGCGCGCCGACGCGCCCGGGCTCGAGCCTGGCCGAGGCCAGGTTCGCCGTGGGCACGAGCGTCCCGGGATTGTGGGCCGGCCGCCCCGAACTGCCGGTCGTTCCCGTGATCGGGTTGACGCACAGCACGTCGCGGTCGCGGCGCTCGCCGCCATTCAGCCCGCGCGTCTTCGTCCACTGATCGAGGATCAGCTCGGGATTGGCCGGGTCGCGAAAGCTCATCCATGACAGGATGCAGCCCGTCTGGTCGGGTGCCGCGCAGGAAGGCAGGCCGAGTGCGGGAAGATCGCTGTTCACATCGATCGGCCAGCCGACGACATAAGCGGCGACGATGCGCCGCGCGATCGGCTTCCCGGCCACCTGGCGCTGGAGCAGCCGCTCGAGGTGAAGCGCGCCTTGGCTGTGCCCGGCAAGGATGATCGGCTGATCTTCCGGCACCTGGCTCAGGAACTCGGTAAAAGCGGCTTCGACATCCTGGTACGCAACCGCCAGCGCCTTCTGCGCATCGGAACTGTTCAGCAGGAAGGCGCCATAGGCGGCCTGCCGATAACGCGGGGCCCACACCTGGCCCGCGCCGTTGAAAGCGCTCGCCTGGCTTTCGACGAACAGCCTGGTGCGGAATTCGGTCTGCGCGTCGGCGACGAAGGGGGCGTTCCAACGTTCGCGTTCGAGATAGGTGGTCGGGTGGATGTAGAAGACCGCCGCGCGGCGGGCGCCGCCGTCGTCTGTCACCTCACCGGGAAGCCATAGCGAGGGATCGCCGCTCGTCCCGGGCCGCGCGACCCACAGCGAAGGGTCGCGATAGACCGGCGCTCCGCCTTGCGGTGGCGGCTCGAAGCGGCCCTTGGGCACGGCTTGCTGGACCAGCGCGCGTCCGCCCCACTGGTAGATTGCGAACGCGCCTGCGACGATCAGCAGGGTGAGGACGAAGATCAGCCCGAGGAATCGCCGTGCGCACATCGGGCGGGGCCCTATTGGTCAACGCTGACGCAGGCAATGCCGCAATGCCCGACGTAAGAAAGGGGCGGCCCCGGAAGGCCGCCCCAAACTTATTCGTGGTCGCGAGTTTAGCGGTTCTGCGACTGCAGCTGGCGGATCGCATTCTGGGTCAAGGCCCGCGAACCGTTCTTGGCGTCGCACGTCGCGCCGCCCCTCTTGGCCTGCTGCGCAAGCACGTTGGCGTTGACGTCGCAGACGGTGGCGGCGACGCCGACCGGCACGTTGACGGTGATCGGGGCCGACACATTGTCGAGCACCGAGACCTGCGAGTTGTTTAGGAAGTTCTTGAGGATGTCGACGTTCTGCACGTTGACGGCCACAAGGCCGCTGCCGCCCGTCTGGGCGAGCGCCGGCGTCGAAATCGCGGCAACGACGGCCGCTGCAATCATCATCTTACGCATGACTAGTTCTCCTTGAGTGGTTTCGGCACGCCGATTTGCGGCGCGCCAGGCACCTCCTCTCGAAGGCACGGGCTCTAAAACGCCCAAGGCCCCGCGAAGTGGATGAATAGGCATTCAGGAAGGACCGGCTGCCATTGCCGCACGACGAACCGCAGCCGCTTTCGGGCTGTGCCATTGCGCGCGGTAAGGGCTGCAGGGGAACAAGCGCGTGTCGGCAGTCGGCAGCGAAACATTCGACGGACAGCCGCAGACGCCATAGAGTGCGGCCAATGAGATTGCCGCTGGCCCTCCCGATCGCCGCCATCGTCGGAATGTCCTCCGCCGGATGCGTGCCCATGATGGCCGCTTCGGCGGTCAGCATGGCGGCCGAGACGGCCCGAGGCGCTCCGGTCAGCAACGCCGCCTTAGGTCCGCAGGCCCGCGACGCCTGCACCGCGCAGGCGAAGAGATACGGCGCCGTCCATGTGATCGACGTCGAGCAGCGCCGTATCGACCGCATCATCGTCTGGGGAACCGTCGACGATGGCAAGCAGAAGCGCTCGTTCCAGTGCGATTTCGGGACCAAGGTCGATCGCTTCACCCTGCGGCCGATCACGGCGTCGCGCTGACGGCAGGTCTTGCCGGACGAGCCGCTTGCCGCCCTCCGGAGCGGCGGCTATCCGCGCGCCATGTCCGTTTCCACTGAACAGGTGCGCCATATCGCAAAGCTCGCGCGCATCGCCATGAGCGACGAGGAGATCGAGCGGCTTGCGCCCGAGCTCAACAACATCCTCGGCTGGGTCGAGCAGCTCGGCGAAGTGAACACCAATGGCGTCGAGCCGCTGACCGCGGTGATCGACCTGAAGCTGCGCCTGCGCGACGACGCGGTCACCGACGGCGACTGCCGCGATGCGGTTCTCGCCAACGCTCCGGAAGCGCAGCACGGCTTCTTCGCCGTTCCGAAGGTCATCGAATGAGCGAACTTACGGCCAAGACCATCGCCGAGCTTCGCGACGGCTTCCGCTCGGGCGACTTCACTGCGCGCGAGGTCGCCGAGGAATTCAATGCCGCCGTCGCCGCGGCGAAGGCGCTGAATGCGTTCACCGTCGGAACCCCCGACGACGCGCTCGCTGCCGCCGATGCCGCCGACAAGGCGCGCGGCAATGGCGACCTCGCTTCGCTCGCCGGCATCCCGCTCGGGATCAAGGATCTGTTCGCGACGCGCGGGGTCGACACGACTTCGGGCAGCCGCATCCTCAAGGGCTTCAAGCCACCCTACGAAAGCACCGTCACCGCCAATTTGCGCAAGGCCGGCGCCGGCATGCTCGGCAAATTGAACATGGATGAGTTCGCGATGGGCTCGTCCAACGAGACCAGCGCTTACGGGCCGGTGATCAGTCCGTGGAAACGCAATGACGGAAGCAATGTCTCGCTGACCCCTGGCGGCTCGTCGGGCGGCTCAGCGGCCGCGGTCGCCGCCGGCATCGCTCCAGGCGTTACCGGTACCGACACCGGCGGCTCGATCCGCCAGCCCGCGGCCTTCACCGGCATTTGCGGTATCAAGCCGACTTACGGCCGCTGCTCGCGCTGGGGCATCGTCGCTTTCGCCAGCTCGCTCGACCAGGCCGGGCCGATGGCGAAGACAGTGCGCGACTGCGCGATCCTGCTTGAGGCGATGGCGGGGTTCGACCCCAAAGACTCGACCTCGCTCGACCTTCCGGTACCGCAGTGGGAAGCCAATTTATCCAGCGACCTCCAGGGCAAGCGCGTCGGCATTCCCAAGGAATATCGGATCGACGGTGTCCCGGTCGAGATCAACGCTTTGTGGGACCGCGGCATCGAATGGCTGAAGGACGCGGGCGCGACCCCGGTCGAGATCAGCCTTCCGCACACGAAGTACGCGCTTCCGACCTATTACATCATCGCCCCCGCCGAGGCTTCCTCCAACCTCGCCCGCTATGACGGCGTCCGCTACGGCCTGCGCGAAGAGGGGGTGAAGAGCCTCGACGACATGTATGCCGCGACCCGCGCCGCGGGCTTCGGCGCCGAGGTCAAGCGCCGGATCATGATCGGCACCTACGTGCTCTCCGCCGGCTTCTACGACGCTTATTTCACCAAGGCGCAAAAGGTCCGCGCTCTGATCAAGCAGGACTTCCGCGAGGCGTTTGAGCGCTGCGACCTGATCCTCACCCCGACCGCGCCGTCGGCCGCCTTCGGGATCGGCGAAACCACCGATCCCCTGGCGATGTATTTGAACGACGTCTTCGCCGTCCCGGCGAGCCTTGCCGGCCTTCCGGCGATGAGCGTCCCCGGCGGTCTTGACGGGCAGGGGCTTCCGCTCGGCCTCCACATCATCGGCAACGAGCTCGACGAACAGGGCGTGCTCAATGCCGGCTTAGCCATCGAGGAGCGCGCGGGCTTTATCGCGCGGGCGGAGAAATGGTGGTGAAGGTCCGCTTGCGCGAGGAAGGCGAGGAGCTCGACCGCCGCATCGACCTGGTGAACGTCGTCTTTGGCGCCGCGCTCGGCGGTTATATCGGTGTCGTCATGACCCAGCGCGACCTCGACGCCTATCGCGGGCTCGTCTTGTCGCTGGTCCTGATCATCGTCGTTTGCCTGCTGGTCGCGGTCCGCAACCTCATCCATGTGCTGCGCGGCACCAAGAGCGGCAGCTGGAGGATCCCGGTGCTGATCTTTGGCCTCGCGACGGTCTTTTTCGCCGCGATCCGTGGCGACACCTACCTCGACATTGGAGTGCTACTGCCGATCGCGATCGGATGGCTGTTCGCGTTCGTCATCGTCGTCTCTTCCCATGCAATCCTGTGCAAAGATGCGAAACATGAGCGCACCATTCACCATTAAGGGCGAAACCGGCGAGTGGGAGGTCGTGGTCGGCCTCGAAGTTCACGCCCAGGTGGTCTCCAGCGCCAAGCTTTTCTCCGGGGCCGCCACCGCCTTCGGGGCCGAGCCCAATACCCAGGTCAGCCTGGTCGACGCGGCGATGCCGGGGATGCTTCCCGTCCCCAACCGCGAATGCATCCGCCAGGCGGTGCGCACCGGAATGGCCCTCGACGCGGTAATCAACCGCTGGAGCCGCTTCGACCGCAAGAATTATTTCTACGCCGATCTTCCGCAGGGCTATCAGATCAGCCAGCTCTACCATCCGCTGGTCGGCGAGGGCGAGGTCGAGATCCTGCTCGACGAGAAGGACGAGGGCAGCGCCAAGCGCATCGGCATCGAGCGAATCCACGTCGAGCAAGACGCGGGCAAGCTGATGCACGACCAGCATCCGACCATGTCCTACGTCGACCTCAATCGCTGCGGCGTTGCCCTGATGGAGATCGTCTCGCGGCCGGACATGCGCTCGCCCGCCGAAGCCGGCGCTTACCTACGCAAGCTGCGTTCGGTCTTGCGCTACGTCGGCAGCTGCGACGGCAATATGGAGGAAGGCTCGATGCGCGCCGACGTCAATGTCAGCGTACGCAGGCCGGGCGAGGAATTCGGCACCCGCACCGAGACCAAGAACGTCAACAGCGTCCGCTTCGTGATGCAAGCGATCGAGCATGAGGCCAAACGCCAGGTCGCGCTGATCGAGGAAGGCGGCACGGTCGTCCAGGAAACCCGCCTGTTCGACCCCGACAAGGGCGTGACCCGCCCGCTCCGCTCCAAGGAAGACGCGCACGATTACCGCTATTTCCCCGACCCGGACCTGCTCCCGCTCGAGCTCGACGAGGCGTTCCTCGAAGAATGCCGCGCGTCGCTGCCCGAGCTGCCGGACGCCAAGCGCAAGCGCTACGAGGCGCTCGGGATCACGCCCTACAATGCCAGCGTGCTGACCGCCGAAGTCGAGACCGCGCGCTGGTTCGATGCCTTGCTCGAGGCCGGCGCGGAACCCAGGCAGGCGGCCAATTGGGTCGTCGCCGAGCTGTTCGGCGCCTTGAACCGCCGCGGCGAGAGCATCGAGGAAAGCCCGGTCACGCCGGTCGCTGCGGCCGAGCTGCTCGGCCTCGTCGCCGACGGGACGATCAGCGGCACCATCGCCAAGCAGGTGTTCGAAATCATGCTCGAGACGGGGCAGGGCGCCGCCGCGATCGTCGAGGAGCGCGGCCTCAAGCAGACCAGCGACACGGGCGCGATCGACGCCGAGATCGACAAAATCCTCGCCGCCAATTCCGACAAGGTCGCCGAATATAAAGGCGGCAAGCAGCAATTGTTCGGCTTCTTCGTCGGCCAAGTGATGAAGGCGATGGCCGGCAAGGCCAATCCAAAGCTCGTCAACGAGCGGCTGCGGGGGAAACTGGACGCTTAACCCGTCATGCCGGGCTTGACCCGGCATCCGCCTTTTCTTTGCAATGAAAGACAGGCAGACCCCGGCTCAAGGCCGGGGTGACGGCCAAAGGAGTGACGAATGCGTAAGATTGCCGCTTCCGTCTTGGCGCTGCTCGCCGCCTGCTCGCCTTCGGCGACCTCCGCCCAGCCGCTGAGGGCCGATGCGCCGAAGCTGATCGTCGCCATTTCCG
Organism: Sphingomicrobium sp.; assembly: GCA_035540475.1. Classification (GTDB taxonomy): domain Bacteria; phylum Pseudomonadota; class Alphaproteobacteria; order Sphingomonadales; family Sphingomonadaceae; genus Sphingomicrobium. Next base: position 112 of record DATLGK010000098.1, on the reverse strand, counting down.
TTGATCAATTGTCCTCGGACCTGTGGGACGCCTACCGGCCGCATTTCCGCGGCGGCCTGGCGCGGCTGGCCGGCGGCACCGTCTACCGCAACGGCTACCAGAGCCATGCCGC
>DATLGK010000097.1:0-4841 GCA_035540475.1 Sphingomicrobium sp. | reverse complement strand
GTCCGCGACAATGTTCGCCTGCATGTCGATTACCGGCAGCGCGTCGCCGGCAATGCCCGCCCAGGTTCGGGCCCCGCCCTGACGCTCGCGACCGACTTCTAGCGGCGAGCGTACCGGCCATTGCCGGTCGGGGGTCTCCGCCTTAGTCCTCTAGGCTCGCATGGACATCTACCTCCCGATCGCCGGCCAGTCGGTCAACGCATTGTTCATCGTCGTCCTCGGCTTCGTCGTGGGCCTCTTGTCCGGCATGTTCGGCGTCGGCGGCGGCTTCCTGACCACGCCGCTGCTGATGTTCTACGGGATCCCGCCGACTGTGGCGGTGGCTTCCGCGGCGACCCAGATCACCGGGGCAAGCGTGTCCGGCGTCATGGTCCACCTGCGCCGCGGCGGCGTCGACACCAAGATGGGAACCGTGATGATCGTCGGCGGCCTAATCGGCTCGCTCGCCGGCGCGGCGATGTTCCGGCTGCTGCAGACGAGCGGCCAGGTCGATCTGGTCATCGGCCTGCTCTACGTCGTCATCCTCGGCTGGATCGGCGCGCTGATGCTCAAGGATTCGCTGGTTTCGCTCGGTTACGTCCAGAAGGACGCGCCCGAGGGGCCGGCGCCGCGGCACAACCGCTGGGTTGCCTCGCTTCCGCTCAGATGGCGCTTCTACGCGTCCGGCCTCTACATCTCGCCGGTCGCACCGCTCGCCCTCGGCTTCCTCGCCGGCACGCTGACCGTTTTCCTCGGCATCGGCGGGGGGTTCATCCTCGTCCCGGCCATGATCTATTTGCTCGGAATGCCGGCGCGGGTGGTGATCGGCACCAGCCTGTTCATGGTTCTCGTGGTCAGCGCCGGTACCACCATGGTCCATGCGATGACGACGCGCGCGGTCGACGTCGTGCTTGCCGGGCTGCTGCTCGTCGGCGGCGTGATCGGCGCGCAATATGGCGCGCTGCTCGCCCTTCGCATCAAGCCTGACCTGCTGCGCTTCGCCCTGGCGATCATCATCCTGCTGGTCGCGATCCGGATGCTGCTCGGTCTCGCCTGGCGGCCCGACGAAATTTTTTCGATCGAGTATCTATGAAGGGCCGGCTGCGCCCCCTGCTGATCGCGCTCGTCGCTCCGCTGCTGATCGCGGCCGACCAGCCCGTCCTGGTGCCCGACATTTCCGCCCGCCAGGTCGAGATCCGCTACAGCTTCACCGGCGCCCAGCTGCTGCTTTTCGGCGCGGTCGTCTATCCCGGCGGGCGGCCGCCGGACCGGCCGACCGACATCGCCGTCGTCCTGCGCGGACCGGTGCAGCCGATCCTCGTGCGCGAGAAGAAGAAGATTGCGGGCATCTGGATGAATGCCGATTCCAACCGTTTCCGCTCCGCGCCCTCCTTCTATGCGGTCGCCTCGTCGCGGCCGATCGCCGAGCTGATCGACGACCGTACGGCCGCCATTTACGAGCTCGGCCTGCGCAACCTGCAGCTTTCGCCCGGCGGCGGCGCCTTGCCCGAAAAGGACCGGCGCTTCGAAGCCGGCCTGCTCGACCTGCGCTCGCGGGAAGGCCTTTATTCCGAAAATCCGCGCGGCGTGGAGATCACCGACGGCGTCCTTTACCGCGCCGCGATCAGGATCCCGAGCCAGGTCCCGGTCGGGACGTACACGGCAGAAACCTTCCTGATCGACCGCGGCCGGGTGATCGCCGCCGCGACCCGCGACATTCAGATCGGCAAGGCCGGCTTCGAGCGGTTCGTCGCCCTGGCCGCCCGCCGTCACAGCTTTCTTTACGGACTTACCTGCGTTCTGCTCTCGCTGCTGCTCGGCTGGGCCGCCGCTGCGATCTTCCGCCGCCGCTTCTAGGCGGAGGCTTGCCCTAAGTTAATGTTAACCGCCCCGCGCTAGCGTCCGCGCAGCACGAAGACCGGGGAGTGGGCCAAAACCATGGACGAACAGCCGAACCTGCACGAATTTCTGAGCCAGGTCAGCAGCTTCACAGAGGACGAGCAAGCGGCGAAGCCGGAGGTGAAGGCGGACGTTCTGGGCGCAATCGGCCAGGTTGCCGAGATCGCCGGCTCAGGCTCGCAAATCCGCGTGAACGCCGCGGCGTTGACTGCGCTGCAGTCGCACAAGGATCCGTCCGTCGCCATGTCGGGCCAGGTCGGCAGCCAAGTGAAGATGAGCGTCGGCAACGCCTGGCTGATCGCCAACGTGCGTACGCTTCGCGCCGACCCCGGCGGAGAGCTGGTCGCCCATGTCGACTTCCTCGGTGAAGGAAGCAGGGATACCAAGGGCCAGCTCAGCAATTTCCGCCGCGGCGTCACCCGCTATCCGATTCCCGGCGCCGAGGTCTTCCCAGTGACCACCGACGATCTGCGCTCGGTGTTCGCCGCGAGCGACGAGGCGCACATCGAAATCGGCACGGTCTATCCGACCGACGACATTCGCGGCGCCCTGTACGTCGATCCGATGCTGTCCAAGCATTTTGCCATCCTCGGCTCGACCGGCACCGGCAAATCGACCTCGGTGGCGCTGATCCTGCACCGCATCTCGCAGCTATCGCCCGAAGGTCACATTCTGATGATCGACCCGCACGGCGAATATTCAGCCGCTTTCAAGAATTGCGGTGAGCTGTTCAACGTCGACAATCTCCAGCTGCCCTATTGGCTGATGAATTTCGAGGAGCATTGCGAAGTGCTCCTCACCACTCAGGGGCAGGAGCGTCAGCGCGACGCCGACATCCTTGCCAAATGCCTGCTCGCCGCCCGCACCAAGGGCAAGGACATGAGCCAGTTCGGCAAGGTCACGGTCGACAGCCCGATTCCCTACCTGCTGACCGACCTCAACGCGATCATCGTCAACGAAATGGGCAAGCTCGACCGCGCCGGCGACACCTTGCCGTTCCAGCGCTTGAAGACCAAGCTCGACGAGCTTCGCGCCGATCCCCGTTACACCTTCATGTTCTCGGGGATGTTGGTGTCGGATTCGATGCCGACGCTGCTCGCCAAGCTGTTCCGCCTCCCCAGCCAGGGCCGGCCGATTTCCATCGTCGACGTCTCGGGCGTCCCTTCGGAGATCACCTCGGTGGTCGTGTCGATCCTTGCCCGCATGGTGTTCGACTATGCGATCTGGTCGCGGACCGAAGCGCAGCGGCCGTTGCTGCTCGTCTGCGAAGAGGCGCACCGTTACGTGCCGAAGGACGAGCATGCCGATGGCCAGGCGGTGCGCAAGATCCTCGAGCGCATCGCCAAGGAAGGCCGCAAATATGGCGTTTCGCTGGGGCTGATCACGCAGCGACCCTCCGACCTTGCCGAAGGTGTTCTCTCCCAGTGCGGCACGATCGTGTCGATGCGCCTCAACAACGACCGCGACCAGGCCTGCGTCCGTGCTGCGATGCCCGAGGGCGCGCGCGGCTTCCTCGACGCCATCCCGGCGCTTCGCAACCGCGAATGCATTGTCTGCGGCGAAGGCGTGGCGATCCCGATCCGCGTGCGCTTCGACGATCTCGAGCCGGAAAAGCGCCCCGCTTCGTCGGACCCGAGCTTCGCCCGCCTGTGGCGCGAGACCGGCGATGAAGCCGGGATCATCTCGCGCACGATCAAGCGCTGGCGCGGCCACGGCAGGTAGAACCAGCCCAAACAGGCGTGCCCCGGAGGCCATCGCCCTGTAGTGCGGGGCTGATGAATGATTCGCGTGGAAAAGTAACTGCTGCGGCAGCGGCATCTGCCGGGACTGACGGGCCGCTGCCTTTGTCGCAGCTGCTGGCCCAGATCCTCGACAGCCACACCGGGGACCGGCTGCGCCTGTCCGAGCTTTCCGGGCTGCTCCGCGACCGCGCCTGGGGCGGGCTGCTGCTCATCTTTGCCGCGATCAACATCCTTCCGCTGCCGCCAGGGACAACCACGATCACCGGGATCCCGCTGATCGTGCTGACCGCGCAGATGACGATCGGGCGAGCCACGCCGTGGTTCCCGAAACGCCTCGACCGGCGCGGTATCACCAAGAGCGAGATCAACCGGCTGATGGACAAGCTGCTGCCGTGGGAGCGGCGGATCGAGCGCATCTTCAAGCCGCGGCTGTGCGCCCTCACCAACCACCGCGCAGCCCGGGTGATCGGCCTCGTCAGCCTGATCCTGTCGGTCATCCTGTGGCTGCCGATCCCGCTCGGCAACCACGCACCGGCCGTGTCGATGACCTTGTTCGCGGCGGCCCTGATCTACCGCGACGGTGTTCTGGTGCTGCTCGGCGGGCTTGCGACCTTGGCCAGCTTCGCGCTCGTCAGCGTGACGATCGGCGCGGGGTGGTTGGCCTTCCTGGCCGTCGTCAACCACTTCTTCCCGGCCTGACGGCGCGAGACCTCAGGCGCCTTTCGCGCCCACGCTGAGCAGCGCCTTGAGCCGCGCCTTGACGGCCTCAGCGACCCGAGGATCGGTTGCGGCCGCGCCTGCGCTTGCGAGCCGCACGCTCAAGGGATCGACCGGCGTTCCGTCCCGGATCACCTCGAAATGGAGATGCGGCCCGGTCGAGAGGCCGGACGAGCCGACATAGCCGATCAGCTGCCCGCGACGGACATAGCTTCCCGGCGCGGCAACGATCTCGCTCATGTGGCTGTAGGTCGTCACAAGTCCCGCGCCGTGCCAGATGCGCACTTGACGCCCGTAGCCGCCGGACCAGCCGGCGGCGGCGACCTGCCCGTCGGCGGCGGCGACGATCGGGCTGCCCCAGCCGGCGCCGAAGTCGATGCCGCTATGGAAGCGCGCGAAGCGCAGGATCGGGTGGATGCGATAGCCGAAGCCCGACGTGATCCGCCCGGCGACCGGCCAGGCCATGGTCGCGGCTGCGATCGCCTGCGGCTGGTCGAGGGTGGC
>DATLGK010000096.1:0-3972 GCA_035540475.1 Sphingomicrobium sp. | reverse complement strand
CCCGAACCCTCCGAGCACCAGGAGGCAGGCCCAGACATAAGGGTTGCGCAGGTCCATCCACAACAGGACCGAGACACTCACCGAAATGAGGATCAGCAGGCCGCCCATGGTCGGAGTGCCGCGCTTGGCGAGATGGGTTTGTGGACCGTCGGCGCGGATCGGCTGGCCGCGGCGCTGGCGAACGCGAAGATAGCTGATGAACCACGGGCCGAGCAGAAGGCCGATGGCGAGCGCGGTCGCGCTTGCCGCGCCGGCCCGGAAGCTCAGATAGCGGATGAGGTTGAGGATGCCGGGGAAGCCCAGCTGTTCGGCAATCAGGTAGAGCATGTCGCCGATTCCCCTGCCACCCGTTCGACCAGCCGGGCAAGCCCGACGGAATTGGACGCCTTGACCAGCACCGCGTCGCCAGGCCGCAATATGCGGAGTAACAGATCGGCGGCGAGGTCTACGCTTCCAGCGCGCTCGACATCGACCTGCCCGGCGAGCGCCTGTTCGAGCGGGCGGGTTTCGTCGCCGAGCAGGATCAGCATGTCGATCTTTGCCTCGATCACGGCGGATGCGAGACCGGAGTGGAGCTCGTCGCTGTGCGGGCCGAGCTCCTTCATCGCGCCGAGAACAGCGATTCGGCGTCCGCTAACCTGCTCGCTGCCCAGACTTTTCAGGGTCGCCGCCATCGATGCCGGATTGGCGTTGTAGCTTTCATCGACCAGCAGCGCCTCGCCGCTCTCGAGCGCGATCGCGTGACGTTCGCCGCGGCCCTTCAGCCCACCCATGTCGGCGAGCGCGAGCCCGGCGACGGCGACATCGGCACCAACCGCTTCCACCGCCGCGAGGACCGCAAGCGCGTTCGATACCCAATGGTCGCCGCGCTGTGAAATGGTGAAGGTCAGCTCGCGCTCGAGCAGGGCGGCGGTCAGCAGGCTTCCACCAGCTTCGGAGCGCACCGAATGAAGCGCGTGAACATCGGCGTCACCGCCGCCGAAGGTGACGATCTGGCCGGCGTGGCGCTTGGCTGCGCGAACAAGCCGGTCCCGGTGAGGCGTGTCATTGGGGATGATGGCGATGCCGTCCGGCTCGAGACCCTGGAAAATCTCGCCTTTGGCGTCGGCGATCGCCTCCTCGCTGCCGAGGTTTTCGATATGCGCCGGGCCGATTGCGGTGATCAGAGCGACATGCGGCCGCACCAGCCGGGTGAGGGCGGCGATCTCGCCCGCATTGTTCATGCCCATTTCAAGCACCGCATATTCGGCATCGCCGGGCATCCGGGCGAGGGACAACGGCACGCCTGTGTGGTTGTTGTAGCTTTTGACCGAGCGGTGGACCTGGCCGTGGCTGCAGCGATCAAGGGCCGCGTAAAGTGCTTCCTTGGTGCTGGTCTTGCCGACCGATCCGGTGATGCCGATGACGGTGGCGCGCGATCGATCGCGTGAGGCTCGGGCGAGCGCGTCGAGCGCTCGGGCGGTGTCCTCGACCAGCACATGCGGTCGGTCGATCGGTCGCGACACGATTGCTCCCGCCGCCCCGCGGTCGAATGCCGAGGCGAGGAATTGGTGGCCGTCATGAGCGGTGCCGGGCATGGCGACGAACAGGTCGCCATCTTGCACTTCGCGGCTGTCGAAGGTGATTCCTGTCACTTCGAAGGATGTGCTCGCCTGGCCGCCGGTTGCGGCGGCGATTTCGTCCGAGGTCCATAGCGCACTCACTGACGCGCCTCCGTCCGTTCGTCCTGAGCGAAGCGCGAAGCGCGCAGTCGACGGGCGGCTTGCCCGAATGAACTGCCAGCGCCCTTCGACAAGCTCAGGACGAACGGGAGTTGGCGCATGGCAAACCTCATGCCGCGCACTCCCGGGCGACAAGGGCGTCATCGAACGGCAGCACCGTCTCGCCGATGATCTGGCCGGTCTCGTGGCCCTTGCCGGCGACCAGCACGATGTCGCCGCTGCCACTAATCCGGATCGCCTCGGCGATCGCCTCGCGGCGGCCGGCGATCTCGATCGCTCCGTCCGTCCCGGCGAGAACCTCGGCGCGGATCTTCGAGGGATCCTCGCCACGCGGATTATCGTCGGTAACGATGACGAGGTCCGACAGACGCGAGGCGACGGCGCCCATCTCCGGCCGCTTGCCCTGGTCGCGATCCCCTCCCGCGCCGAAGACCGTGATCAATCGGCCCTCGACGTGCGGCCGAAGGGCGGCGATCGCCGCTTCGAGAGCGTCGGGAGTGTGGGCATAATCGATATAGACCGGCGCACCGCCGCTGCTGATCACCGCGCGCTCAAGCCTTCCTCGCACGGGAGAGACCCGCTGCATCGCGGCGAACAGCGGCTCAAAGCTGGTGCCGGTGGCCAGTGCCAGGCCGGCCGCGACGAGCACGTTGGACGCTTGATAGGCGCCGATCAGCGGCAGTGCGAGCTTTCGGCTGGCGCCATCGTGTTCGATCGTCAGCGTCTGCCCAAGCAGGGTGGGGATCTGCTCGACAAGGCGGATTGTCTCGCCTCGTCGGCCGACCGTGAGCAGCCTTGCCCCGCGGCGGCGGACGCGGGCAATCACCTCCGCGCTTCTTTCGTCATCGGTCCAGACGACGGCGGTGGCGGATGGCGGTAAAAGCTCGTCGAACAGCCGCATCTTGGCTTCGAAATAGGAGTCCATCGTCGCGTGATAGTCGAGGTGGTCGCGGCTGAAATTGGTGAAGGCGGCGGCGCTTAGCGGAACGCCTTCGCTTCGGTGCTGGTCAAGGCCGTGCGACGAGGCCTCATAGGCGACATGGCTGACTCCGAGGCGGTTCAGGCCCGCCATATTGTGGAGGAAGGTGACGATGTCGGGGGTGGTCAGCCCCGTCTTCACCTGGTCGTCGGCCGTCGTCACTCCAAGAGTGCCGATCGACGCGGAACGCTTCCCCGTCATCCGCCATATCTGACGGGCCATTTCGACCGTCGAGGTCTTGCCGTTGGTGCCGGTGACCGCGACGACCGTTTCGGGATAGGGCGCGAAGAAGCGGCCGGCGAGCTCGGCGACCAGTCGCCGCGGGTTCGCGTCCGCCAGATGCGGCACTCCGGTGACCGCTGCTTCGGGCCGAGCGACGACCGCGACCGCGCCGCGCTCGATCGCCGCGGGAATGAAGTCCTCGCCGTTGAAGGCCGACCCCTGGAAGGCGCCGAAGATGCTTCCGGCAGTTACCTTGCGATGGTCGATCGCAAAGTCCGTGACGAGCGAATCGTCGTCGATTGCGGCAAGATCGCGAAGGCGCACGCCGCTCAGCTCTTCGGTTTGATGTAGGGGAGGACCTCGGCCATGTTGGGCTCGCGGCCCTTGTCGGGCCTGACGCCGAGCATTGGGGCGATACGGCTGACCGTCTTGCTGACGATCGGCGCGACGTTCCAGCCGGCGGTGCGAAATCCGTAGGTTTCGGCTGTTGGCTTCGGCTCGTCCAGCATGACGACGATCACATAGCGAGGTTCGTCCATCGGGAAAACGCCCGCGAAGGTCGTGACAACCATGTTCTTGGCGTAGCGGCCGCCGAGAATTTTTTCGGCCGTGCCGGTCTTGCCGCCGATTCGATAACCCGGTGCGTCGGCCTTGCGCCCGGTCCCGTCGGTGACGACGACCCGCATCAACGCGCGCATCCGGTAGCTGGTCTCCTCGCTGAACACTCGGCGGCCCTTGGCGACGGCATGGTTGCGGTCGACCTTGAGCAGGGTCGGCGGACGGTAGACGCCGCCGTTGAGGAGAGTCGCGTAGCCGGAGGCGAGGTGAAGCGGAGTGACGGCGATGCCGTGGCCGTAGCCGACGGTGACGGTTGCGCTTTCCCCCCAGTTGGAACCCGGGGTCAGAGTACGGCCGCGCTCCTTCAGCTCGATTTCGACACGCGAAAGATAGCCCATCTTGTCGAGAAAGGCTTTCTGCCGCTCCGCGCCGAGCTGGGAAGCTATCTGCGCCGTGCCGATGTTGGAGCTTTCCTGCATGATCTCGGCGACG
>DATLGK010000095.1:0-8030 GCA_035540475.1 Sphingomicrobium sp. | reverse complement strand
GATCACGCTGACGCCCGACGTCAGGGTATTCGATCCATTGACCGGCCAGACGGTCGACGTGCTCCAGATCACCGGCGGCAATCCGGACCTCAAGCCGCAAAAGACGCGGATCAAGCGCGCCAGCGCGCTGCTGCGGCTGGTCCCCGAATATAATCTGCAGCTCAACGCCGAATATACCGACACCGACCGGCGCAATTTCGTCTCCTCGCTGCCCGAGGCCAGCGCGGCGGTGATGCTCGCCTTCCCCGACCGCTATGTGCGCGATGCGGGCGGCGTCCTCACCAGCGTCGACCTGCGCCCGGTCAATTTCCAGTCGGACCGCGAGAAGAGGCTGCGCTGGGGCCTCAGCATGAACCGGAGGCTCGCCGGGGGACGGCCTGCTCCGGCGCAACCGGGCGCGCGGCGGCCGCCGCCCAGCCCGTCGACCTATTTGCAGCTGACCGCCAACCATTCGATCGTCTTCTCGAACCGGATCCATATCCGGCCGGGCCTCGATCCGATCGACCTGCTCGGCGGCGGCGCGATCGGCATTGGCGGTGGACGCCTGCGTCACCAGATCGACGGCAATGCCTCGGTCACCTCGGGCGGCGTCGGCGCGCGCGTGGGCGTCAACTGGCGCGGGCCGAGCCGGCTGGTGAGCCGCATCGGCGGCACCACCGACACTCTGCAATTCTCGCCGGTGCTGGGCGTCAACGCGCGCCTGTTCGCCGACATGAAGCGCTTCTTCCCAAGCTCGGATCTCGCCCGGGGCCTGCGCCTGTCGCTCGACGTCGCCAATGTGTTCAACGACCGGCAGCTGGTGCGCAATTCGGCGGGGATCACGCCGCTGCAATATCAGCCCGGCTATCGCGAGCCGATCGGCCGCACGATCGAGTTCGAGATCCGCAAGGTCTTCTGACGCCCGAGCGGATGCCGCGCAGCGGAGGGTTGCGCGGCCCCGCTCCTCCCCCTATGTCGCGCCCTCCTGCTCCTCCCGGGGCACGCGCGCCCGTAGCTCAGCTGGATAGAGCACCAGACTACGAATCTGGGGGTCAGAGGTTCGAATCCTTTCGGGCGCGCCATTTTCACTCGACGAGCAACTGCTGCTGTTTGCGCACCGTGCCGTAGCGGTTTCTGGCCGCCCGTGGGCCCGATGCCGTGCGACATCCGGTGCCGAACTCCGGACAAAGGCCCGCCTTCATCGAACGTTCACGGTTCAGGTGCGTTGATATTCGGTCGGGTTTTCAGGGAGTTAATGAGCCATGCGTAAACAGCTTATTGCAGCGGCGGCGTGCGTCGCGCTCGCGACAGCGGGATCGTCTCTCGCTCAGGGTCGCGGCGGCGGCGGTCCTCCGGGCGGCATGCCCGGCGGTGGCGGCATGGGTCCTCCGATCATGCCTCCCGGACAAATGGGCGGCGGCCCCGGCACCGCTGACATCGCTCGGGGCGAAATCGCTTCGCAGCGCGGTCAGTTTGGTCGTGACTTCGGACAAATGACCGCCGAACAGCGCCAGCAGGTGGCCCAGGAGTTTCGCGCCCGTTCGGAGCAGCGCAGGGCAGAGGCACTGATGCTCGCACAGGCCGCTCGCAACGGCGCCCCGCTGACGGCTGAGGACGCGAAGCGCATCCGCGGAGCGCTCAAGGCCGATATGGAGGCGTGGCGTGAGACGTTCCAGATTGGTCGCCGCGATTGGCAGGCGATGCGGAATCAATGGCTTCTCGACCGTGAAGCTCTGACGCCGCAGCAGTGGGCCCTGCAGCGCGCGAACTGGTTCGCGGCCCGTGACGCGTGGATCGCGGCGCAGCGAAACTGGGCAACCGCTCGCCGCCGCTAATCGCGACGGATTAAAAGGAAGGGAGCGGGCCTGATCGCCCGGTCCGTTCTATTTGTGCCCTTATCCACATCGCGCCGGGATCCGCAGCGCCCGTAAGTCTCGACAAAGACAAGGGATCAGGTTCGAATCTTTCGGGCGCGCCATTTTCCTCTTAAGTGCAACGCAATGCGCCGCGCGCCGATCATCGCCATGCTTGCTCTTAGCGCCTGTGCCGCGCCGGGGGGGCCCTACCCTTCGCTGCAACCGCGCGCCGCCGAGCAGATCGATCCGCGGCTGCCCGTCGTGCGGCCGGTCAACCAGCGGCCGGTGACGTCGGCGCTGGCAAGCCGGCTCGACGCGCTGGTCGCGCAGGCGAGAGCCGGCGACGCGTCCTTCGCGCCCGCCATTGCCGCCGCCGAGCGGCTTGCCGCCGCAGCCGGCGCGAAAGGGAGCGAAAGCTGGACCGTGGCGCAGGAGGCCCTGTCCGCCGCGGTGGAAGCGCGCAGCGCGACCACGGCGGCCCTCGGCGATATCGACGCGATCGCCGCGACCGCGCTCGAGACCCAAGGCGGGATCGCGCCCAGCGACCTTGCCGCGATCCAGTCCGCGGCGGCCGAAGCCGCGGCGATCGAACAGCGCCAGGCGGCGCGGATCAGGGCGATTCAGGGGCGGCTTGGAGGCTGATCAGCGGAAGCAGGCTGGCATAATTGTCGGTCCAGGGCCGGAAATTGCGCCGGTCTTCCAGCTCGATCCATTTTTCCTCGCTGCTGGAGACCAGCCGTTCGAGCGTCTGCCGCGACGGCGACATCGCGACCCATTTCGACCCTGCCTCGTTGAGCCGCATCCGCTCCGAGTCCGGCTGGTAAGGGCGCAATTTCGCATGCCATCCGCCTGACGCGGCAGCGCCGGCGACCACCGGCTGCAGGTTGAGGTAGCGGTTGGAGATATGCACCAGCAGCAGCCCGCCCGGCGACAGCAGCCGGCGGTAGTCGGCGAAGGCTTCGCTCGTCAGCAGGTGCATCGGCACCGAATCTGACGAAAAAGCGTCGACCACCAGCAGGTCCGCGACGCCCGCCGGCTCGCGCTCGATGAGCAATCGCGCGTCGCCGAGCTTGATCTGCGCATCCGGCCTGCACCGCGCGAGGAAGGTGAAGCGCTTCGGATCGCGGGCGATGCCGACGACCACCGGGTCGATCTCATAGAAGCTCCAATCCTGCCCCGGCCGCGCGTAGCAAGCGAGCGTCCCCGCGCCGAGGCCTATGACGGCAATGCGCGCTTGGGGACCGAAGAGATCCGGAGCCGCCCGCATCGCCACGCCGACGCCCGAAGCCGGCGCATAATAGCTCGTCTGCATTCGCTCGCGGTCGGTCGAGCCGAGGTTCTGGATGCCGTGGATCGTGGTCCCGTGGACCAGCACGCGGGAATCGTTCGACCCGGCCCGGACCGAATAGACGCCGAAGAAGCTGCGCGTCATCTTGCCGGGAGCGGCGCTCATCTCGATCCGCTCCATCGCTCCGGCGGCGACCAGCAAGGCGGCAACGGCGGCCGTAAACAGGGCGGGATTGCCCATTGCGAAGATGCCCGCGGCGATGATCGCGATCGTCGCGCCGCGGTTGAGATCGGACGACAGCGGCAAGCCGAAAGCGCCCTTGCCGGCGAAGGCAAGCGCGGCGAGCAAGACCATGGTTGCAAGCGTGAGCGTGCGGGCGTGCGCGGGCTCCTTCCACAGTCTTTGAATCGGCGCGAACGGATTGGGCGAGCGCATCAGCCAGGCCGCGGCAATGAGCAGCACCAGATGCTCGTACGTCCAGTCGAAGACGAGCGGCGCGACCAGCGCGGCGAACAGGCCGCCGAGCGCCCCGCCGACCGACATGGCGAGGTAGAAGAGCGTCAGATGCTGCGGATCGGGCCGGCTGTCGAAGAGGCGGCTGTGCAGTGCGACGGAGGCGGTGAACAGGCTGACGATCGAAATGACGCCGAACAGCAGCGCGAGCCAGCTTTGATCGACGAACACCGCGAAACAGGCGAGCATCAGCATCAGCGGCGCAAGCCGCGAAATCGCCTGCGCCGGGCCGCGGCGGCTGGCGAAGGCAACCGTGAAGCTCAGCAGATAAACGCCGAGCGGAAGCACCCAAAGCAAAGGCATCGCCACCAGGTCGGTGGTGATGTGAAGCGTGGTCGAAAGAATGAGGCCCGAGGGCACCGCGGCAAGCGCGATCCACGAGGCGATCGCTCGCCAGCCCGGCCGCGGGACAGCGACCGCTTCGCCACGCCCAGATGCGGCGCTGCGCGGCAGGAGCAGCGCGCACGAGCCGACCAGCGCGATCAGCGCTGCATAACCGATACTCCACAGCCAGCGTTGCTCGGCCACAGCGAGCATCGGCTCGACCAGCAGCGGATAGGCAAGGAGCCCGCCGAAGCTGCCGAGGTTCGACGCCGCGTAAAGCGGATAGGGGTCCGCGCCGCGGCTCAAGGCGAACCAGCGCTGCAGCAAGGGAGCCTGCGCCGAGATCACGAAGAACAAGGGGCCGATCGAGGCAAGCAGAAGCCACGGGACCCACAGGAATGGATTTGCGTCGGGGGGCGGCGCGGCCTCCATCAGGCCGATCGGCAGGGTCAGCGCGGCAATCAGCAGAAGCGCGAGATGGACCACCGCCTGGCGAGGGGGCCGCAACCGTCCCAGCCAATGGGCATAGGCATAGCCGCCGAGCAACAGCAGCTGATAGACCAGCATCGCCGAGTTCCACACGCTCGGGGCGCCGCCAAGACGAGGCAGCGCCATGCGCGCGATCATCGGCTGGACCAGGAAGAGCAGGAAGGAGCCGACGAAAATCGTCGCCACGAAGCGCGCCCGATCCGCGCCCGAGCGCTGCACCGCTGTCGCCACCGTTACCATGCTTCCTCCCACTCGTCGGCAGCCTTAGCGCGGGCTGGCAACAAAGTGGTTAATGGATCGGCAGTCGAGGGACGCTTTCAGCCATGGATCAGGCGCGCGGCGTCGACCGCGTGGTAGGTCAGGACTCCGGTCGCCCCGGCACGCTTGAAGGCGAGCAGCGTCTCGAGGATCAGCGCGTCGCGGTCGCCGGCGCCGGCCGCCGCGGCATGCTCGATCATCGCATATTCGCCGCTCACCTGGTAAGCGAAGGTCGGAACGCCAAACGCGTCCTTCACCCGCGCGACGACGTCGAGATAGGGCAGGCCGGGCTTCACCATCACCATGTCCGCGCCCTCGGCGAGATCGAGCTCGACCTCGCGCAGCGCCTCGTCCACGTTCGCCGGGTCCATCTGGTAGCTGCGCTTGTCGCCCTTCAGCCGCCCAAGGCTCCCCACCGCCTCGCGAAAGGGACCGTAGAAGGCCGACGCATATTTTGCGGCATAGGCCATGATCGCCACATTCTGATGGCCATCGCTCTCCAGCGCCTGGCGGATCGCGCCGACGCGGCCGTCCATCATGTCCGACGGCGCGACGATGTCCGCCCCGGCCTCGGCCTGGACCAGCGCCTGCTGCACCAGTACATCGACCGTGTCGTCGTTGATGACATTGCCTTGGCCATCGACCAGCCCATCGTGGCCGTGCGCCGTGTACGGATCGAGCGCGACATCGGTCAGGACGCCCACGTCCGGCACCGCATCCTTGATCGCCCCGATCGCGCGGCAGATCAGATTGTCCCTGTTGAGCGCTTCCTCTGCCTTCTCGGTACGCAGGGCGTCCGGCGTGTTGGGAAACAGGGCGATGCACGGGATGCCAAGGTCGGCGGCTTCGCGCGCCTTGGCCGCGAGCCGGTCGACGCTCCAGCGGCTGATCCCGGGCAGCGATGCGATTGGCTGCTCGCAATCGCTGCCGTCGCAAATGAACAGGGGCCAGATGAGGTCACTCGGGTGCAGCCGGTGCTCGGCAAGCATCGCACGCATCCAGCCGCTCGAGCGGCCGCGGCGCATGCGAAGGGCGGGAAAAGAGCTCATGGCGGGCCTGTAGCGCGGTAGTCGCACGGAAAGAAAGCCGCTGCTCAGGCATTGCAGCGCAGTGCCCGGGCTTCCCAAACGCGCGATCCTGATCGTCAACGCCGCCAGCCGCAGCGGTTCGGAGGCGTTCGAGGAGGCGCGCGACAAGCTGGTCGAGGCCGGGATCGAGCTGGTCGACGCCAGGGCAATCGACCATCCGGAAAGGCTTGCGGGCGAAGTGACGGCCGCAGTGGACCGCGCGCCGATGGTCATCGTCGGGGGCGGCGACGGAACGCTGTCCAAGGCGGTCGACCATTTCCTCGGCAAGGACGCGGTCTTTGCTTTCCTGCCGCTCGGCACCGCCAATAGCTTCGCGCGCACGCTCGGCTTCCCGCTCGACCTCGACGGGGCGGTGGACGTGATCGCCAATGGCGAGGCGCGGCCGATCGATGTCGCGAGCATCGCCGGCGACTATTTCCTCAACAATGCGGCGCTCGGCCTCGCGCCGATCGTGGCGGAGAGCGTTCCGCGCGGCCTCAAGAAGAGCCTCGGGCGGCTCGGCTATTTGATCTGGGCGGGCTGGTCGGCCGCCAGCTTCCACGCGTTTCGGCTGATCGTGACCGACGGCCGCGGCGTGCACCGCCTGTGGGCGACCGAGGTGCGGATCGCCAACGGCCGCTTTCACGGCGGGCTCGAGCTGATCGAAAGCGCCGACCTCGAGAGCGGAGAGATCGTCGTCCAGGCGGTCGAGGGGCGAAGCCTCCTCAAGCTCGCCTGGAGCTACCTCACGAGCGCTGTGAAGGCGCCCGCGCGGCACGACACGGTGCGCGAGTTCCGCGGCCGCAAGCTGCGGATCGAGACGCGGCCGCGGATGCGCGTGTCGATCGACGGCGAACTTGGGCCGGAAACGCCGTTCGAGGTGGAGGTAATTCCCGACGCCATCCGCGTCGCGGCCCCGCGCGAGGGCTAGCCGAGCCGCTCCAATGCGGCACGCAAACGTTCTGCCTCGGCAACTTTTGCCTCATGATCGGTGCGTGCCTTCTCGACCGCCTCGGGCTTCGCCCGCTCGGCGAAGGCGGGGTTGGCCAGCCGCGCGGCAAGGCCGTCGCGTTCCTTCTCGGCGGCCGCTGCTGACTTCTCTAGCCGAGCCCGTTCTGCGTCGACGTCAATCTTGCCTTGAAGAGGCATGACCAACTCGCGCGAGCCTGCTGGAACCCGAAGAACCGCGCCCTCACGTTTCCCGTAAACAGGCTGCCAAGACACTTTGGCGAGACGAAGAATTGCGTCCTGGTGCTTATCCAGGAGACCCTCGACCGTTGGTTCATCCTTCTCGATGTAGCCAATCAGGCGCTCCCCAGGCGGCACGTTCAGCTCCGTTCGCGCGGCACGGATTTCGCTGACGAGACGGATGAGCCACTCCAGCTCGGCCTTCGCCCGGCGATCGACCTCAGCCTCCGGCGCCGGCCATTTGGCGAGGATCAGCTCGTACGGCCGCTCGCCCATCTTGCTCCACAATTCCTCGGTGATGAACGGCATCAACGGGTGCAGCATCACCAGGATCTGGTCGAACGCCCAGGCGGCGACACGCTTCGTCTCCTCGTCGAACGCGCCCTTGATCAGCTCGACATACCAGTCGCAGAAGGTGCCCCAGGTGAAATGGTAGATGGCGTCGGCCATTTCGTCGAAGCGCAGCTCGTCGAACGCGCGGTCGAGTTTTTGCAGCGTTTCGGCCACTTCGCCGATGATCCAGCGGTTGACCGGCAGCGTCGCCTGGGGCGCTGCAATGCTCGCGCTCGCCCCCACCCCGTTCATCTGCAGGAAGCGCGCCGCGTTCCACAGCTTGGTCGCGAAATTGCGGTAGCCCTCGACGCGCTTCTCATCGAGCTTGATGTCGCGGCCCTGGCTTTCCATCGCCGCAAGCGTGAAGCGCAAGGCGTCGGCGCCATATTTGTCGATGAGTCCGATCGGGTCGACGGCATTGCCCTTCGACTTGGACATCTTCCGGCCCTGCGCGTCGCGGACCAGGCCGTGGAGATAGAGCGTCTTCCACGGCACCTCGCCCATGAACTCCAGGCCCTGCATCGCCATCCGCGCGTCCCAGAAGAACAATATGTCGAAGCCCGAGATGAGCAGGTCGTTGGGGTAGTGGCGGTCGAGGTCCTCGGTCTCGTCGGGCCAGCCAAGGGTGGCGAACGGCCACAGCGCCGATGAGAACCAGGTGTCGAGCACGTCCTCGTCCTGGCGAAGGGGCTTGCCACCGGATTCCGGCCTGGTACGACGAGGACGGAAAAGTGT
>DATLGK010000094.1:0-8309 GCA_035540475.1 Sphingomicrobium sp. | reverse complement strand
ATAAAGGACGACCGGGCCCTTCTTCAGCGCCTCGGCGAGGCGCAGCTTGAACGGCTTTCCGTCGAGCGCGCCGGTGGTGGTGAAGTCGGGCGCCTTGGCGCCGGTTGGAAGCGCGGCCTGGGCCGGCACTGCAAGCGCCGCGGCCGCGAATGCGAGAAGAAGCTTGCGCATTGGATCTCTCCTTGGCCGAACGCTTAGCGGCTCGGGAGAAAAAGCGCGAGGGCGGACGTCGCCGTGGACCGCGGTCCGCGCGCCTCGGCTCAGCGAGTGGGGGCGAGCAGTCCCGCGGCGACGTAGAGGATGACCGCCACCGGGCCGGTGACGAGGGTGAAAGCGATCAGGCCGAGGCGGACGATGGTCGCATCGAGCCCGGTATAGTCGGCGATGCCGGCGGCGACGCCCATGACCTTGGCGTCGCCCCGGTTGATCAGGAAACGTCCGTTCATTGCGGTTTTCCTTTTGATTGGAACTGGCTTCAGGCGATCGGCAGCGAAGTCGCGGCCGAAACCATCAGCAGGGCGGAGAAAAGCGCGCCGGCGAAAATCGTGGCGGTCTCGCGGGCGGAAGCGAAATTGGCGAACATTGGATAACCCCTTTTGCAAGTCTGTCGTGACCCGACCATCGGGCCACGCCGATATCAATGCACGGGGTGTGCCAATTGGAAATTGTCGTTATTTTTCAGTAGCGCACAGATCGGGTTACCCCGATCCGGCGGCGAAAAATCCCACCCTCTGGGAAAATCTGCCAATTCAGCTCGCGGTGAAATCCCCGCCGTTGGGGTGCAGGATCTGGCCGATCATATAGCTCGCATCCTCGCAAGCGAGGAACAGGAATGAGGGCGCAACCTCGTTCGGCTGGCCCGGCCGGCCCAGCGGCGTGTCCTTGCCGAACTCGGGGATGTCCTCGGGCTTCTGCCCGCCGAACGGGTTGAGCGGAGTCCAGATCGGGCCCGGCGCCACTCCGTTCACGCGAATGCCCTTGTCGGCAAGGTTCTTGGCAAGAGAGCGCGTGAAAGCGGTGATTGCGCCCTTCGTCGAGCTGTAGTCGAGCAGCTGGGGCGAGCCCTTGTACATGGTCACCGACGTGCAGTTGATGATCGACGAGCCCTCCTTGAGATGCGGCAGCGCCGCCTGGGTCATGAAGAACATGCCGAAGATGTTGGTCTGGAAGGTGCGCTTCAGCTGCTCCTCGGTAATTTCGCGAATGTCCTCGTCGGGGTGCTGCTCGCCGGCATTGTTGACCAGGATGTCGAGCCGTCCGAGTTCGCGCACGGTCTGTTCGACGGCGCGCTCACAAAAGTCTTTCGAGCCGATGTCGCCGGCAATGGTGATTGCGCGGCGGCCCTCGCGCTCAACGATCTCCTTGGTCTTCCTCGCATCGTCATGCTCGCACAGATAGAGGATGGCGACATCGGCGCCCTCGCGCGCGAACAAGGCCGCCACCGCGCGGCCGATGCCGCTGTCGCCGCCGGTGACCAGCGCGACCTTGTCCTTGAGCCGGTCGGATCCTTTGTAGCGCGGCTCCCAGTCGGGCTTGGGCTCGAGCTGGCTTTCGTGCCCGGGCAGCTGATCCTCGTGGATCATCGGTTCGATGACGTCGGACATTTCTCGCTACTCCTTGGCGGCGACGCCCATGCCTTGACGGCCGAAATCCTCGACCGTGGCTTCGTCGTGCCGGTCCTGCGGAGGTTTCTTCTCGGCCGCGGTTTTCTCGATCGCTTCCGGCTTGTCGGTCAGCCGACTGCCGTCGCGAGGATCCTCCGACGTCTGATTCTTCTGGTTTGCCGCGATCTGCGGCGAATCGTCGAGATGGTGGTTCCGGTTCTTGCTCATCGATTGCTCCTTGCCGAGACAACCGACCGCCGGCGGCCCGGGTTCCTGGGCCTGGCTCAGCTGTGGCGCGATCGGTCGGGACGAGCCCGTTGCTTGCGATCGAGACCTGCGCCGGCGGCCGATCGGCACTGCGCGATGATCGTCGGGGAATCGACATCCAAATTCGCCCTTAGAGCGTCATCAGTAGCGGCGACACAGGCGGAAAAGCTCTCGTAGCGCGTCGGCACGGTGGCGACCTGCTTGCAGTCGGCCGGGCCGTCGGCGCAGCCGAGGATCGCAATCATGTAGAAGCCAGGGCCCATCATCCGTCCATCCGCGTTGAGGCCTCAAGAACAGCCTTAAGCATCTGCAGTTCCAATCTTTTCGTGTGCAGGTTTGCCGGCGACCATGCGCACTCCTACCTAGGCGCCATGGCGGACGCGGAGGCTCGGCAGGCGCAGGAAAACGGCGGGTTCGGCGCTTTGTGGCGCTTCCTGCCGATGCTTTGGCCGAAGGGGCAGGCGGAGCTCAAGGCCCGCGTCGTCGCCGCGGTGCTGCTGGTCCTGGCTGGCAAGGCGGCGGTGCTGCTGATGCCGTTCGCCTACAAGGCCGTGATCGACGGCATGTCGAGTGAGCGCGTCGCCTTCGCCATCGTCGCCGGCCTGGTCGCAGCCTATGCGACCGCGCGGTTTGCCGGAGTCTTGTTCGACAATCTGCGCAACGCCCTGTTCGAAAAGGTCGGCCAGGATGCGGCGCGACGCCTCGCGGCGACGGTGTTCCGCCACGTCCACGAGCTTAGCCTGCGTTTCCACCTCGAGCGGCGCACGGGATCGCTGACCAAGATCGTCGAGCGGGGGACCAAGAGCATCGACATGATGCTCTATTTCCTGCTGTTCAACATCGCCCCGACGGTCATCGAGCTGGCGGCAATCTGCATCATCTTCTTCGTCAAGTTCGGCCCCGGTTTGGTCGCCGCGACGCTCGTCATGGTCGCCATCTACATCGTCTTCACTCGCAAGGTGACCGACTGGCGGGCGCAGATCCAGCGCGACATGAACGAGGTCGACAACAAGGCGATCGGCCGCGCCGTCGACTCGCTGCTCAACTACGAAACGGTCAAATATTTCGGCGCCGAGGAGCGTGAGGTCCGCCGCTACGACCAGGCGATCGGCGCGTTCACGCGGGCCGCCGTGCGCAACGAGACGTCGCTCGCCTGGCTCAACATCGGCCAGGCCCTGATCACCAACTTGATGATGGCTGGGGCGATGATCTTCACCGTCTGGGGCTGGAGCCGCGGACGCTTCACGCCCGGCGACGTGGTGCTGGTCAACGCGCTGCTGATGCAGCTCTTCCGGCCGCTCGACATGCTCGGCTGGGTCTACCGCTCGATCCGCCAGGGCCTGATTGACATGGAGGCGATGTGGAACCTGCTCGACACCCCGGCCGAGGTCGTCGACCCCCCGGGCGCGCCCGAGTTGAAAGTGAATCGCGGAGAGGTGCGTTTCGAGGCTGTGCGTTTCGGCTACGAGCCGGCCCGCGAAATCCTGCAGGGCCTCGACATCAGGATTCCGGCCGGCAGCAGCTGCGCGATCGTCGGACCCTCGGGGGCCGGCAAGTCGACCATCGCCCGCCTGCTCTACCGCTTCTACGACCCGACGGCGGGGCGCATCATGATCGACGGTCAGGACATTTCGAAGCTCAGCCAGAAGAGCCTGCGCGCGGCGATCGGCATCGTCCCGCAGGACACCGTGTTGTTCAACGACACGATCGGCTACAACATCGGCTACGGCCGTGACGGGGCGAGCCAGGAGGAGATCGAGGAGGCGGCGCGCGGAGCCGCAATCGACCGTTTCGTCGCCGCGCTTCCGGACGGCTATGAGTCAATGGTCGGGGAGCGCGGGCTCAAGCTCTCCGGCGGTGAGAAGCAGCGCGTCGCGATCGCCCGCACTCTGCTCAAGAACCCGCCGATCCTGGTGCTCGACGAGGCCACATCGGCGCTCGACAGCCGCACCGAGCAGGCGATCCAGGAAACGCTCGACCGGATCGCCGAGAGCCGCACGACGATCATGATCGCCCACCGCTTGTCGACCATCGTCAATGCCGACCAGATCGTCGTGCTCGACCAGGGGCGCGTCGTCGAGCGCGGCACCCATGAAGAGCTGCTCGAGCTGGGCGGCGTCTATGCCGACCTTTGGAACCGCCAGGCGGCCGAACGCCTCGCCGAAGAGGTTGCCGAAGCGGCGGAGTAGTCTACGAGACGAGCTCGCTTCCCACGCGGCTCGCTCGGTCCGCCAACCCGTGAATGAGATGACCGACCCGCGCGCCATCCTCAAACAGTCGTTCGGTTTCGACTCCTTCCGCGGGGTCCAAGAGGCGGTGATCGGCCGCGTGCTGGCAGGCGCGCACACGCTCGCCGTAATGCCGACCGGCGCCGGCAAGTCGCTCTGCTACCAGCTGCCTGCGCTGATCCGCGAAGGGACCGCGCTCGTCATTTCGCCGCTGATCGCGCTGATGCACGACCAGATCCGCAGCGCCAATGCGATCGGCCTTCGCGCCGCGTCGCTGACCTCGGCGGACGGCGATCGCGAGGCGACGATCTCGCGCCTTCGCGGCGCTGAGCTTGACTTGCTCTACGCCGCTCCCGAGCGGGCGACCGGCGCATCGTTCCGCAGGCTGGTGAGCGAGGTGCCGCTCGCGCTGATCGCGATCGACGAAGCGCATTGCGTTAGCGAATGGGGACACGATTTCCGGCCCGATTATCGCCAGCTCAAAGGCCTGCTCGACGATCACGGCGACGTGCCTCGGCTGGCGCTGACGGCGACCGCCGATGGCCGCACCCGAACCGACATCCTCGAGCAGCTCGGCATTCCGCAAGACGGCCTAATCGTCGCCGGCTTCGACCGGCCCAACATCCGTTATCACGTCCGCCACCGCGAGCAGACTGGGAAGCAGCTGCGCCAGCTGCTCGCCGACCGGCCCGGCCCCGCGATCGTCTATGCGCCGAGCCGCGACAAGGCCGAGAAGATCGCCGAGGCACTGGACCGCGATGGCCGCCGGGCGCGGCCCTATCACGCCGGGCTGGAGCCGCAGATCCGCGCCCGCAACCAGGCTGCGTTCGTCAATTCCGAAGAGATGGTGATCGCCGCGACGGTCGCCTTCGGCATGGGCATCGACAAGCCCGACGTGCGCCTGGTCGCACACGCCGCAATTCCCAAGAGCATCGAGGCCTATTACCAGGAGACAGGCCGCGCCGGCCGCGACGGCGAGCCCGCCGAAGCCTGGCTGTTCTGGGCGGCGCAGGACTTCGCCCGCGCGCGGCAGCGCATCGAGCAGGAAGTCGAGCCCGAGCGCCGCCCCGCTGAGCGCGAGCGGTTGAACGTGCTGGCGATGTTCGTCGAAGCCCCGACCTGCCGCCGCGCAATCCTGCTCCGCCACTTCGGCGAAACTCCGCCGGAGCGCTGCGGCAATTGCGACAATTGCCTCGATCCGCCGGCGACGATCGACGCGACCGAAGTCGCCCGCAAGCTTCTCTCCGCCGCGTTCCGCACCGAGATGCGGTTCGGCGTCGCCCACCTCGCCGACGTGCTCGCCGGCAATGACAGCGAGAAGGTGCGAAGCTTCGGCCACCACCGTTTGTCGGTGTTCGGAATCGCGGCCGCCGAAGAGCTCGCGCTCGTCCGCCCCGTTGCCCGGGCCCTGATCGCCCGCGATGCGCTTCGCGCCGATGCCTATGGCGGGCTCAGCTTCGGTCCCGGCGCGCGGCCGATCCTCAAAGGCGAGCAGGAACTCACCATCGCCGTGCCGCCGCCGAAGCGCAGCCGCCGGCGCGACCGTGGCGCCGAGGCTGCGGCCGACCCAATGTTCGAAAGGTTGCGCTCCACCCGCCGCGACCTCGCAGCGGCATCGGGCGTCCCGCCCTACGTCGTCTTTCACGATTCGACGCTTCGCGAGATTGCGGCCGCGCGGCCCCGTTCGCTTGCCGAACTCGCGCGGATCCAGGGCGTGGGCGAAGCCAAGCTCGAGCGTTATGGTGCGGCGATGCTCGAAGCGGTCCGGGCGCACGAGGAGACGATCGATGATCCGGCAACTCGATGACAAGCTTCTGGTCAGCGGCCAGGTCGCGTCCGACGACGTCGGCAGCCTCGCCGACCAGGGCGTGACCGTGCTCGTCAACAACCGCCCCGACGGCGAGGAGCCCGGCCAGCCGCTCGCGTCCGAGATCGAAGCGGCGGCGGAGGCGGCGGGAATCGCCTACCGCTTCGTGCCGATCGTCCGCGGCATCGGCCCGGCGGATGTCGAATCCATGCAGGAAGCGATGCGCGTCGCCGGGGACGGCAAGCTGCTCGCGTTCTGCCGCTCGGGCGCGCGCTCGGCGCTGGCCCTCGCCCTTGCGCAGCGTCAGGACGGAGCGCCGCGCGAAGAGGTCGAACGGCGCCTCACCGCGGCGGGCTTCGACCCCTCACCGATCGCGCATTTGCTCTAGGCTTCATATTCGCCGAACAAGCGAGTTGCTTCGGCGAGATCCTCTTCAAGGACCATCACGCGCACACCAGTGATCGCGCCTTCGGAATAGCCGGCGTTGTGGCTGTCGAAGACGATCGCATCGACGCCGTTCTGCTCGAGGTAGATGCGGAAAAGCTCCGCCTGGAATGCCAGGTTGAAGCGCGCCGCTTCGACCAGCCCGCTCACCAGGGGACGATGTCGCCGGCGGCGATTTCCTCGGGGCGCGGAGCGCGGCCGAGAATCGCGTTGCGGTGCGGGAAGCGGCCGAACCGCTCGATGACATCGTGGTGCAGCCGAGCATAATGCAGCTGCTCCGAGTCGCCGAGATCGGTGAACAGCAGCAGCGAGCGCTTCTGGTCGTCGAGCTTCTCGCTGTGCTGGAACGGCATGTAGAGGAAGCCGCGCTCCTTCGGTTCGAGCTGATCGTCAAAGCCTTTGTCGATTGCGCCCTTGGCGATCGCCAGCGCGAGATGATCGGTCGCGAACTGGTCGGCCTGGCCGCGGAACATGTTGCGCGGGAACTGGTCGAACAGGACGACCGCGGCGAGCGCGGTCAACGGGTCGGCGAGGAACGCGTCCGCGGGCAGCTGGCGCTTCTCCGCCCACAGCTTGAGGAAGCGCTGCTTGATGCGGTGATCGAGCGCTTCTCCGCCGCGCCACCATTGCTCGGGATCGAGCCCGAACCAGAATTTGAGGAGGTCGGAACGCCAGTCGCTCAAGCAGCCGTCCCGCCGACGGTCAGGCCGTCGATCAGCAGGGTCGGCTGCCCGACGCCGGCGGGCACGCTCTGTCCGCCCTTGCCGCACACGCCGACGCCTTCGTCGAGCGCCAAGTCGTTGCCGATGCCCTTGACCCTGGTCAGCACCGTCGGGCCGTCGCCGATCAAGGTCGCGCCCTTGACCGGCTCGGCGATCCTTCCGCCGCGGATGCGATAGGCCTCGGTGCAGGAAAAGACGAACTTGCCGCTGGTGATATCGACCTGGCCGCCGCCGAAGCTTTTCGCGTAAATGCCATCCTGCACGCGCTCGATCAGCTCGCCGGGGTCGTCGTTCCCGGCGAGCATGAAGGTATTGGTCATGCGCGGCATCGGCGCGTGAGCGAAGCTCTCGCGGCGGCCGTTGCCGGTCGGCTCCATGCCCATCAGCCGCGCGTTGAGCCGGTCCTGCAGATAGCCTTTGAGGATTCCGTCCTCGATCAGGCAGGTGCGGCGCGTCGGCGTTCCCTCGTCGTCGATGGTCAGCGACCCGCGCCGCTCCGGAATCGCGCCGTCATCGATCACCGTCACGCCCGGCGCAGCGACGCGGTCGCCGATCCTGCCGGAAAAGGCCGAAGTGCCCTTGCGGTTGAAATCGCCTTCGAGGCCGTGGCCGACCGCTTCGTGCAGCAGCACGCCGGGCCAGCCGGGGCCGAGAACGACAGGCATCTCGCCCGCCGGCGCAGCGACGGATTCAAGATTGGTCAGGGCTTGCGCGAGCGCGATGTCGATCGCGCGGCCCCATTGCGCTTCGTCGAACAGGCTGCCGTAAAGATAGCGCCCGCCGAGTCCGTGGTGGCCCGTCTCGCGACGCCCGTTCTGCTCGGCGACGATCTGGACGCCAAGACGGACCAATGGCCGCACGTCGGAAGCAACGAAGCCGCCGGCGCGGACGATGTCGATGACGCTCCAGCTCGCGGATAGGCTGACGCTGACCTGCACGACCCGCGCGTCGCGGGCGCGCGCCGCTGCATCGATCTTCTGGCACAAAGCGACCTTTTCGGCGAAGGGCACGAGGGCGAGCGGATCTTCGGCCCCGTACATCGCCTGGTTGGTGCGCTGCGGCGGCGGCGCCGCCGCGCCCCTGGCCGGATCGAGCAGCTTCAGAGTCGCGGCTGCACGCTCGATCGCCGCTTCACTGATGTCGTTGGCGTGGGCAAAGGCGGTGGTCTCGCCCGACACGCCGCGCAGGCCGAAGCCCGAGCTGCTGTGATAATCGGCGGTCTTCAGGCGGCCGTCGT
>DATLGK010000093.1:0-6609 GCA_035540475.1 Sphingomicrobium sp. | reverse complement strand
ACCCCGCCCCTTCTTCCTCCTCCGCGGCAATATTCGACGAGGAAGCGACGACGCCTGCCCAGTCATGCGGACGGCTCGCCGGCCGGTCGGCATAGGCGCCGTCGCCGAGCGCCGGCGGCGGGCACAGCCGGGCACGGAACCGGCGGTCCTCGTAATAGCGCAGCTTGTTCGCGCGGATCGGCGGAGTGCCCGACAGCAGCACCAGCTCGTCGGTCGGCGGCAGCTGCATCACCTCGCCCGGAGTCAGAAGCGGGCGCGAGGTCTCCTGGCGGCTGACCATGACGTGCGCCAGCCAGGGCGCGAGCCGGTGGCCCGCATAGTTGCGCATCGCCCGCTGCTCGGTCGCGGTGCCGAGAGCGTCCGAGATGCGCTTGGCCGTGCGCTCGTCGTTGGTCGCGAAGGCGATGCGCACATGACAATTGTCGAGGATCGCATTGTTCTCGCCATAGGCCTTGACGATCTGGTTCAGTGACTGGGCGATGAGGAAGGCACGGACGCCATAGCCTGCCAGGAAGGCGAGCGCGGTCTCGAAGAAGTCGAGGCGGCCCAAGGCCGGGAATTCGTCCAGCATCAGCAGCAGCTGGCGCGGGCGCTCCGAGCCCGAAGACTGCAGGCGCTCGGTGAGGCGCCGGCCGATCTGGTTGAGGACCAGGCGCACCAAAGGCTTGGTGCGCGAGATGTCGGACGGCGGAACGACCAGATAGAGCGAGACCGGGCGCTCGGCGCACAGCAGATCCTCGATCCGCCAGTCGCAGGCCGAGGTGACCGCCGCGACGGTCGGGTCGCGGTACAGGCCGAGGAAGGACATGGCCGTCGAGAGCACGCCCGAGCGCTCGTTCTCGCTCTTGTTAAGGAGCTCGCGCGCCGCCGAGGCGACGACCGGATGGACGAGCGGCGTATCAGCAGTGCCGAGATGGTTGGTGGTCATCATCGTCCGCAGGGTCGCGGCGAACGAGCGCGCCGGGTCGGAGAGGAAGGTCGCCACGCGCGCGAGCGTCTTCTCCTCCTCGGCGTAGAGCACATGCAGGATCGCTCCGACCAGGAGCGAGTGCGCTGTCTTCTCCCAATGGTTGCGCCGCTCGAGCGCGCCTTCGGGATCGACGAGGATGTCGGCGATATTCTGGACGTCGCGGACTTCTTGCGCGCCGCGCCGGACCTCGAGCAGGGGATTGTAGCGGGCGGAGCGGCAATCGGTCGGGTTGAACAGAAGGCAGTGCGAGAAACGCGAGCGCCAGCCGGCCGTCAGCTCCCAATTCTCGCCCTTGATGTCGTGGATGACCGCCGAGCCGGTCCAGCTGAGCAGCGTCGGCACCACCAGCCCCACGCCCTTGCCGCTGCGCGTCGGAGCGAAGGCCATGACATGCTCGGGGCCCGAGTGGCGCAGGTCGCGGCCGCAAAGCGAGCCCAGGAACACGCCGGCATCGCCGAACAGTCCGGCACGCCAAATCTCCGCCTCGGTCGCCCAGCGTGCTGAGCCGTAGGTGGTGACATGCGCCGACTGGCGCGCCCGCCACAGCGATCCGGCGATCGCCGCGCCGCAGCCCAGGAACCCGCTCGCACCGGCCAGAGCGCCGGCCCTGTCGAACACCTCCGGCGCATAGGCCTCATAATGGTACCACCAGCCGAACAGTGCCCAGGGCCGGTAGAAAGGGAGATCAAGAAACCAGAACCACGGCGCACCAAGCTCGGGCTGATAGGCGAGCATCGCCGCGGCCCACTGGGTCGCCGCCCACAGCCCGAGCGCCACGATGGCGAACACCACCAGGATCTGACCGATCAGCAGCTTGGTGGGCGTCATGCCGCTCCCCCTGGCCGACCCCGCGCCGGCGACAGCGGCAGGGATCGACGATCAGGGCGAGTCGGCGACAGTGCGCCTCCGGCGCACGAAGCCGCAGTCCGACGAATCTCGGTGCCGCGGCCTTAGCCGCAGCGGCCTGCTATTTAGGAGCCTACCGCCTGTCGAAGCGTCTCGATCGGCAGAAACATGGTGCGGGTCCCGGTAGGAAAGACCTGGAAACCGTACCTGGCGTAGAAGCCCACCGCGTCATCATCGATCGCGTGGACGATCAGGGCACGCAGACCGGCGATTTCAGCGGCCTGGAGGGTGCGCTGCATTGCCTCGCGCAGCAGGGCGGGCCCGAGGCCCTTGCCGCTGTGCTTCAAATCGACCGCCAAGCGGCCGAGAACGATTACCGGAACCGGATTAGGAAGGCCCTGCCGAATCTTCTTAGGCACTTCGGTGCGCACGACACTGCCGTAGGCCAGCGCATAAAAGGCAACGACGTGGCCTGCGTCCTCGCCGGCCTGCGCCGTGACCACGTAAGTTCGCGACGCCTTCTCCTCATTCTCCAAGGCGTGAGCGCGCAGCCACTCGTCGAGTGGCGGCTTGCCGGAGTCGAACCGGTCAAGCCTGTGCTCGGCCGTGATCGCCGCCGGCGACAAATAAAGCGGCTTCGACGAGCCTAGCGCCTCGACTATTCCCAAGGCGCCTTGCTCTTGAACAGCTTGCGCAGTGCATCGACCGGCGCTGGCGGATTATCCAGCACCTGCGCGAAGGCCTCGCTCTCGGCTTCGTCTAGGTGGAACACGCGCTGATCAAGCAGAACGTCGACGGCGCGCTGACGCGCGCTCTCTAGCACGAACTCGGTGCGACTCTTGTCAACCGTGGCAGCCGCGCGGTCGATCAGTTCGCGGGTCTGCACCGGCAGGCGCATCGTGATCGTGGTATCGGCCTTTGGCCTTTCCATCAGCGCGGCCATGTCTGGTTCTCCTCTGGTCTTAAGCGGCTATATCAGCGTCTGTATTAACAATGTCAATACAGGCGAGTTCCGCTCGAGCAAGCTAGTGTGTCGTCGTAGAGACCAGCTTCTAGATCTCCATTCGGCGCTGCCGTCCGATCGTCCAGCTGATGCCGCGGTTCGGGCGTACCGTGCCACAAACCTCCCTGCCCATCGCCCGCTCGAGCACCGGCCGCCACGGCACCAGCGAGAATTCCCGCCCGTTGTCGATCATCGCGAACCGCCCTGAGGCAAGGTCCAGCCGCCGCCGCACGACGCCCTCGACACGCGAGCCCTTGGCAGCTTCCACGAACTCGAGGCCGCTTTCCCGCGACAGCGCCGACGCAACCCGCAGCAGTTCGCGCCGCTGAAGCACGGAGACGAGGTCCGGCCGGTAGGTCACCTGTTCACCCTCGCCCGACGCCAGGCCCTGCTCGATCAGCCATGCGCGCCGAAGCGCGAGCGCCGAGCGAACCTCACGCCCGAACCCGCTGTCCCGTGGATGGTCTTCCGGAGAGGTAAGCTCCCGGTCGAGCCAGGTCGCTCCGTCATGATCGGAAAGGCGGTCGAGCGGGACCGCCGATAGGATCTCCACCTCGACCGGCCGGCCGCGTGCCTGCAGCGCGTCATGCCTGCCGGCCAGCTCTGGAAGGTCTGCGGGAACCGACCAGCTGCCGTCCGGCGCTCGCTCGACTCCGCCGACGCTCCTCCGGATCGCTTCCAGCCGGCGGACGTGCGCTTCCGCGAACGCGGCGGTCGCACCGGGTTCCCGTTCGAGATGGAGCTCGACGCTGTAGCGTCCACCGTTTGCCGCCGCGATGGCCGCGATCCGCTCGTCGGCGGGCCGGCCGGCAATCGCACGCGGAGCAATCCGGACGATGGCGCCTGTCGGCACCGGTTCGGCGGCCTCGCCTGCGCCCACATCGACGAACCAGGTGCGGCCGTCGACGGCGTCGACGATGAGATAGCGCCGGTCGCGAAGCTCGTCGGCGAGGCCGCCGGCGACCACCCGACCGACCAGCCTCTGGCCATGCGCCGGATCATAGATGATCTGGTCCGCCGCAGCGCGCTCGGTCCCGGCCGCCGCCAGCGCGCGCTGCATGGTGCGGATGATGTCGCCGCGCTCGCCGAGCCGCCGAAGCGCCGGCTCCATGTCCTCGCCGAGGCGCCATCGCGCTCCGCCCATGTCCTCCGCCAGCCCCAGCGCGGCAAGCTTGCGCAGCCGCCCCGAGCGAACCGAATGGTCGAACAAGTCGCGGCCGATTCCCTCGACGACGCGCGCGGAATTCATCTCGCGAAGCAGCCGCCGGTCGAGCGAGGTCAGACGTTCCGCATGGACCTCGAGCCGAAGTCGCCGCTCGACTTCGAGATCAGTCCGGGGGCCAAGGTCGAGCGAGACCAGCTCGGCCACGCGCTCGCGCATTCCGCGCGCAATATAATCGCGCGCAATGACGAGGTTCTCGCCGCGGTCGTCCTTGCCGCGCAGCATGATGTGCGTGTGGGGGTGGAGCGTGTCGGCATGGTCGGCCGCGACCCAGTCGAGGCGGGTTCCCAAATCCTCCTCCATCCGCGCCATGAACCGGCGGACCAGCGGCCTGAGGTCCTGATATTCGGCGCCGTCCTCGGCCGAGACGATCAGCCGGAACTGGTGCCGATCGCCGCCGCAGCGCTCGAGGAACGCCTTGCCGTCCGCATGCTCCTCGAGCGCCGAATAGAGCCGCCCGCGATTCCCCTCGGGCGTGACGCCGTCGCGCTGGATGTAGCGCAGATGCGCGCGCGTCGCGGCGAGCCCCTTGCCGCCGAGCCGGACCAGGCGCGTCTTGATGATCGCCCGCCGGCCGCGCAGGCCGGCGAAGCGGTCGCGGGTGCCGAGCAGCCGACCGACCGCGCTCCCGCGCGCGATGCGGCTGCCGTCGAAGCGCCGCCGCGTTCCACGCTTCAGGCCGCCCGCGCGGGCGGCGGCGGCAAGCACCGAATGGAGATATTTGCGGCCCCGCTTGGAGCCGCCCGCGCGCATCTTGCCCAGCCGCGGCTCGAATTGCTCGTCGTCCATCCATTCGCCCGAATGCGCGGCCCGTGCGCGCGCGTGAGCATCCTCGCACAATGGGCCCCGCGCGCTCAGTGCCGCTCCGGCGCATCATACGGAAGTTCAGCACCGCTCCCCCGCGCGAGACCTGACCTACTTCGCGGAGCTTCCGTCTGCACGCGCGCCGCCGGTGACGCGATCCTGTCCCAAATCTGTATACAAAATCGGGACAAGCGAGAGGGCTGCTGGTTGAATCCTTATCCCGGATCGTGATAAAAACTCTCGGCAAATAGGCCGTTCCATCCGAGGTTTTTTATCATGGTCCGCAGCTCTGAGTCACATCGGGACCGCATCGTCGACCTGCTCGAGCGCAAGGGAATGGCGCGCCTCAGCGAGCTTCTCGAAACCGGCGCGACGGGCGCGGCCGTCGCAAGGCTCGAGCGCGACGGGACCCTGATCCGGCTGAGCCGCGGCCTGTACCAGCTCGCCGACAACCCAGTCGAGGAACATCATGCGCTTGCCGAGGCTGCGCTGCTGGTCCCCAAGGGCGTGATCTGCCTTCTCTCGGCGCTGGCCTACCACGAGCTGACCGACCGCATTCCGAGGCGCGTCTGGATCGCGATCGGGCGCAAGGACTGGCGGCCGACGTTCAGCCATCCGCCGCTCAAGATCCTCCACTTCTCCGAAAAGGCCATGACCTTCCTGGTCGAGACCCGGCGGATCGAGAATGTCGACGTTCGACTGACGAACCCCGCGCGGACGGTGGTGGACTGCTTCAAGTACCAGTCGACCGTCGGCCGGAACGTCGCCATCGAAGGCCTCAAGGAAGCGCTCCGCACGCGCAAGGCGACGCCGGCAGACATTCACCGGGCCGCCAGCGAAATGGGGCAGTGGAAGACCATCCAGCCCTATCTCGAGGCCGTTGCCCACAATGGCTAGGGAGGTCCGCAACATGGGCGCGTCGGTTCGCGCCCGCCTGCTCAACATCGCCCGAGAGACGGGCCAGCCGCTCGACCTGCTGCTGACCCGCTACGCGCTCGAGCGGCTGCTCTACCGGCTGACCCGGACCAGGCACCAGGACCGGTTCGTCCTCAAGGGCGCGATGCTGATGACCACCTTGTTCGACGACCCGATGCGTCCGACGCGCGATGTCGATCTCCTCGGGTTCGGCAGCTCGGACGCCGACGAGATGCTCGGCGTGTTCCACGAGATCTGCGCGATCGAACTCGACGACGGAGTCGCGTTCGATCGCGGCAGCCTGAGAGTGACGGCGAACCGAGAGGACCTCGCCTATGGCGGCCTTCGCCTCCAGACCTATGCGTCGGTCGGCGGCGCGAAGCTCAGGATCGTCATCGATATCGGTTTCGGCGATGCGGTCGAGCCGGGCCTCGAACAGCTCGAACTGCCGGTGCTGCTCGACCAGCCCGCGCCGCTGCTTAAGGCCTATGCCCGAGAGACGGTCGTTGCCGAGAAATTCCAGGCCATGGTGATGATCGGCCAGGCCAACAGCCGGCTCAAGGATTATTATGACCTGTGGGTGCTAGCCCGCAGCTATGAGTTCGATCCGGACCGCCTCGCGAGAGCCGTCGCCGCGACCTTCAAGCGCCGCGGCACCGAAATCCCCGGCGACCTGCCGGACGGGCTCAAACCCGAGTTCCACGAGGATGAGGCAAAGCGCGCGCAATGGGCGGCCTTCATCGAGGATGTCGCGGTCCAGCCAGGCACCCTCGCCGACGTATGCGAGGCCCTCGCCGCTTTCCTGATGCCAGCGGCTGCGCGCGCACGCGACCTCGAGCAGGCTTAGCG
>DATLGK010000092.1:0-17304 GCA_035540475.1 Sphingomicrobium sp. | reverse complement strand
GGCTGACCTGGGCGAGCCCGTACCGGTGGGCTCGCTGCCGGTCTCGGCGCTGAGCGGAGATGGGATTGCAGAGCTGCTGAGCCAGGTCGCCGAACTGGCGCGTTCGCTGCTTCCCGCCGAGGGCGAGCTGGCGCTTAACCGCCGACAGGCGAGCGAGCTTGCCGAAGCACAGGCTGCACTCCTCGCCGCTTCCGGCGAGAGCGACCTGCTGCTGATCGCAGAGCAACTGCGCGGCGCGCGCGCGGCCTTCGACCGGATGACGGGACGCGCCGGGGTCGAGGACGTGCTCGACGCGCTGTTCGGCCGCTTCTGCCTCGGCAAGTAAGTTTCACGTGGAACATTCCTCGTGTAAGGCGAGCCCCATGCACGACGTTCTGGTGATCGGCGCCGGCCATGCCGGGTGCGAAGCTGCGGCTGCCGCGGCGCGCCGCGGCGCGCGGGTCGGCCTGCTGACCTTCCGCCGCGAAGATGTCGGGCAGATGTCGTGCAACCCTTCGATCGGCGGGGTCGGCAAGGGGCATTTGGTGCGCGAGCTCGACGTCTTCGACGGGTTGATGGCCCGCGCCGCCGACCGCGCCGCGATCCACCGCCGGATGCTCAACCGCAGCAAGGGCCCGGCCGTGTGGGGCCCGCGCGTTCAGGCCGACCGCAAGCTTTACCAGGCGGCGGTGAACGAATTGCTCGGCGATAGCGGCGTCGAGCTGATCGTCGGCGAGGCATTCGGCCTGGTGCTGAGCGGCGGGCGGGTCAGCGGCGTGGAGACGTCGCTCGGCCTGCTCCACTGCCGGGCGGTGGTGATCGCCACCGGCACCTTCCTCGACGCGCGCATCTATGTCGGCGAGCAGGTGGTCGAGGGGGGACGACGCGGCGAGCGCGCAGCGGTCGCCCTCGCCGGGCAGATCCGCGAAATCGGCCTTGGGCAGGGCCGGCTCAAGACCGGGACGCCACCGCGGCTCGACGGACGCAGCATTGACTGGGCACGGCTCGAGGAGCAGCCGAGCGATTCGGACGCCTGGACGATGTCGGCGCTCGACGACGGCGTTCGCCGCCCGCAGCTGCGTTGCGCGATCGCGCGGACCAATTCGGCCGTGCACGCGATCATCGAAGAAAATTTCGAGCGCTCGCCCTTGTTCGCGGGCGCGATCGAGGGACGGGGGCCACGCTACTGCCCGTCGATCGAGGACAAGGTGAAGCGCTTCGGCGAGCGCGACGGGCACCAGACCTTCCTCGAGCCCGAGGGGCTGGACGATTTCCTGGTCTATCCCAATGGCATTTCGACCTCGCTTCCGCTCGAGGTGCAGCAGGCGTTCGTTGCCGAGATCGCAGGCCTCGAGCGGGCGAAGATCGTCCGCCCCGGTTATGCGGTCGAATATGAATATGTCGACCCGCGCCGGCTCAACCAGAATCTCGAGGTGCGCGAGCTTCCCGGCCTGTTCCTCGCCGGCCAGATCAACGGCACGACCGGCTATGAGGAAGCGGCGGCACAGGGCCTTGCCGCGGGCCTCAACGCCGCCGCGGCCGCGCTCGGCATGGAGGAGGTCCGGTTCGACCGCCGCAGTTCCTACCTTGGCGTGATGATCGACGACCTTACCCTGCAGGGGGTGAGCGAGCCCTACCGCATGATGACTGCCCGGGCCGAATATCGCCT
Organism: Sphingomicrobium sp.; assembly: GCA_035540475.1. Classification (GTDB taxonomy): domain Bacteria; phylum Pseudomonadota; class Alphaproteobacteria; order Sphingomonadales; family Sphingomonadaceae; genus Sphingomicrobium. The sequence continues at coordinate 15,656 of DATLGK010000092.1, read as the reverse complement.
GTCGCTGCGCGCCGACAATGCGACCACCCGGCTTGGGGCAATGGCGCTGGCAGCGGGCTGCGTGTCGCAGCGGCGGCGGGCGCAGATCGAGACACATCTCGCGTCGCGCGACACGCCCGGCTGGGACGAGAGTGAGGAGGGCCGCGCCGACGCGCTCTACCGGCCCTATGTCGAACGCCAGCAGCGAGAGTGGGACGCGATCCGCCGCGACGGTCGGGTGTGGATTCCCGCCGATCTCGATTATCGCGCGATTCCGGGGTTTTCCAACGAGATGGTCGAGCGGCTTGAAGCGGCGCGGCCGGAGACCCTCGAGCAGGCAGGGCGGATCGCGGGGGTCACGCCGGCAGCGCTTGCCGCGCTTTACGTCGCCGCGACCAGGCGCGCCGCCGCATGATCCACGGGCTGGCGGAGGCCGCCGGACGTGATGTTCCACGTGAAACATTCGAGAAGCTTGAGGACTATGCCGCGCAGGTGCGCGCGGAGAGCAAGCAGCAGAACCTCGTCGCAGCCTCGACGCTCGACCATTTGTGGGATCGCCACATCCTGGATTCGGCGCAGCTCGCGCGCTTCGAGCCCTTCGACGGCGCGTCCTGGTGCGACATCGGTTCAGGGGCGGGATTGCCCGGAATCGTGCTGGCCTGCCTTGTTTCTGGCCCGGTTGCGCTGATCGAGCCTCGGCGGCTCCGCGCCGATTTTCTCCACCGCGTCGTCGAATCGCTCGATTTGAACGCCCGCGTGCTCTGTGCGAAGGTCGAGCGCGTAGAGGGGACGTTCGATGTGATCACGGCGCGCGCCGTGGCGCGGCTCGGCAGATTGCTCGAGATATCCGCACATCTGTCCACAAGAAAAACCGTTTGGGCGCTCCCGAAGGGGAGAAGTGCGCGCGAGGAACTGGCCGAGGCGCAGCGCGCGTGGCAAGGTGTGTTCCACGTGGAACGGAGTGTCACCGACGCGGATTCCTATATCGTCGTCGGCACGGGGGTGAGGATGCGCGCATGATCCGGATCGCGGTGGCCAATCAAAAGGGCGGAGTCGGCAAGACCACCAGCTGTATCAACCTTGCGACCGCGCTCGCCGCGATCGGCTGGAAAGTGCTGTTGGTCGACCTCGACCCGCAGGGCAACGCCTCGACCGGGGTCGGCGTTGCAGCATCGCAGCGTCGCTTGTCGAGCTATGACGTGCTGATCGGCAGTGCGTCGGCGACCGAGGCGGCTGTGCCGACGCGAGTGCCGCGCCTCGACCTCCTTCCAGCCACGGTCGACCTGTCGGGTGCCGAGGTGGAGATGGTCGGCCTCGACGATCGCGCCCACCGCCTCGACAAGGCGCTCCTGGCCGCGCCTCCGGGCCGCTGGGACATTGCGCTGATCGACTGCCCGCCCTCGCTCGGCCTGCTGACGGTCAACGCCTTGGTCGCGGCGCGCCACTTGCTTGTCCCGTTGCAGTGCGAGTTCTTCGCGCTCGAGGGGCTCAGCCAGCTGCTGCAGACGGTCGAGCGGATTCGCGTCGCCTTCAACCCGCAATTGTCGATCCTCGGCATTGCGCTGACCATGTTCGACCGCCGCAACAACCTTTCGCAGGCCGTGTCGGAGGACGTCCGTGCGTGCCTCGGCTCGGCAGTGTTCGATACGGTGGTGCCGCGCAACGTCCGCCTGTCGGAAGCGCCGAGCCACGGCTTGCCGGCGCTGATCTACGATCTCAAATGCCCCGGCTCCGAAGCCTATGTGCGGCTCGCGCGCGAAGTGATCGGCAGGCTCCCCCAGCTGGCGGAGGCGGCATGACCGGTGAACGCCCGGCCAAGGGGCTTGGAATGGGCCTGTCGGCGCTGCTCGGCGAGGCGGCGCGCCCGTCTGCACCTGCGGACGGCGAGGGCCCGGCGCGCGGCGGCGTGCGCGAGATCGAGATTGCGCGGATTCGTCCGAACCCAGGACAGCCGCGAGTGCAGTTCGACGAGGCGGCGCTCGACGAATTGGCGGATTCGATCCGCGAGCGCGGCGTGCTCCAGCCGATCCTGCTGCGCCCGGACGGCGATGGTTATATGATCGTCGCCGGCGAGCGCCGGTGGCGCGCCGCGCAGCGCGCGCAGTTGCACAGCATTCCGGCGATCGTGCGGGAGATCGACGAGACGACCACCGCCGAGCTTGCGCTGATCGAGAATATCCAGCGCCAGGATTTGAACGCGCTCGAGGAAGCCGAAGGCTATCGGCAGCTGATTGAGCGGCACGGCCACACCCAAGACGGTGTCGCGAAAATCGTGCACAAGTCGCGTAGCCACGTCGCTAACCTGTTGAGATTGCTCGATCTTCCTGAATTCGTGCGCCAATCGCTATTGCAAGGCGATATCAGCATGGGTCACGCCCGTGCGGTGGCCACGGCCGACGACCCCGAGGTGCTGACCCGCGAGATCATCGCCAAGGGCCTGTCGGTCCGTCAGGCCGAACAGTGGGTCAGGCGCGAGAAGAGCAAGCCCGGCGCGGGGATCGACATCGCCCGCGGAGTCGCGCGCAGCGCCGCGAAAGCCGTCGACGCGGATCTCGCCGCGCTCGAGCGCCAGCTCGGCGACATCCTCGGCGTTCGGGTCGAAGTCGCGCACAAGGGCCAGGGCGGCGCGATCACGCTCCATTATTCGAGCCTCGACCAGCTCGACATGATCTGCCAGCGCCTGTCCGGAGAGCCGATCTAAAAGGTCGCTGCTACCGCCGCTCGGCTCGGCGGGCGATCGCGAGCAATTCCTCGCCCAGCGCTTCCACTGCCGGAGCCGAGGTGAACATGAGGTCACGCTCGAGCCGGCCGGCACGCTCGGCAAGGCGCGCGAGCTCCCGTGCCGACCACCGCCCGAGCATCCGCCCGACCTTGGCTTCGTCCTTCCAGAACAAGGACTTGCGTGCCGACGCCATGACGTCGCCGGGACGCTGCCCAGCTTCGACCCGGGCGCGCAGCGGAGCGAGAACCAACAGCCGGCGCTGCAGCGAGCGGATCACCGGGACCGCTTCCTTGCCGTCAGCCGAAAGCCGCGACAGCTCTTCCGTCAGCTCTGCCGTGCGGCCGTCGAGCGCGAGATCGGCCAGCCGCAGGAAGTCGCCCTGGGCACTCTCCGCACCGACCGCGTCGAGCGCCTCTTCGTCGAGCCTTTTCGGCGCGTTGGGATCCGCGCCGAGGTAGAGCGCGAGCTTCTCCAGCTCCCGCGCGGCCACGGCCTGGTCGTTGCCGCAGGCTTCCGCGACGCGCGATGCCAGCGCCGAATCCACCGTTAGACCGAAGCGCCGGCCGACCGCGACAATCATCCGCTCGGCGTCTTGGCCCTCAGGGAAATAGGCCGCGTAAGCGAGCGCGGCCGGAGAGCTTTCGGCGAGCTTGAGCAAGCCCGACCCCTTGCGCAGCGCGCCGGCGATCGCGACGACCGCGCTCTGCACTGCCGGTGCTTCGAGCAGGGCCTCGACCCCGGCGAGAATGTCGTCGCCGGCGGGCTCGACCCAGATCAGGCGCTCGCCGCCGAACAGGCTCATCGCGCTCGCTTCGTCGACCAGCGAGGCGGGGTCCGACTTGATCGACGCGCTGGTAAGCTGCGTGCGCGAAGCGCCGAGCGCTTCGGCGAGCCGCATGGCAAGCGCGCGCGATTGCGCCTCGTCCTGGCCGTGAAACAGATAGAAGCGCAGCTTGCGGTCGGGGTTGTCGACCGCCCGGGCGATGCTCCCCTTGTTCGCTTTCACTGCGGCGGCGCCGCGCGCGATGCGTAGAGCGCGAGGCGGGCGACGATCTGGTCCGCGACCTCGTCCGACAGCTGTTCGAGCGCGGTCTGCTCCGCGGCGATGGTCGCATAAGTCGAGCTGACGATGTCGATGCCCGCGTCCGATCCGGCGGTCGCGTCGAGCAAGGTCAGGCCGGTCCGAAGGTCGACCAGCTGGTAGCGCGCGCGCAGGGTCCGCCGCTCGCGCGTCGCGGCGCGGTCGCCGCGAATGCCGAACGCGGTGATATTGTCATCGAGCGTGACGTCGAGCCGGTAACGGGCCCTGGCGGCGCTTCCCGCCGCACCCAGGCGCTCGGCGAGCTTGTTGCGCATCAGCCAGCCGGCCTGGCCCTCGATCGGGCCGATTGTGACTTCGCCGAGCGTCGTCGCGACCGTGCCGCTGCTTCCGCCGGCGTACAGCGGGCGCAGGCTGCACCCCCCGAGCGCCGCCAGCGCAAGCGCGGCATAGAGGGCAAGGGCGGCGCTGCGCGTCATGCAACGATATTGACCAGCCGGTCGGGGACGACAATCACTTTGCGCGGGGGCGCGCCGTCGAGCTGTCGCTGGACCTTCTCTGAAGCGAGCGCCAATGCTTCCGCGGCGTTCCGATCGAGCCCGCGCGGAGCGGTCAGCGTGTCGCGCAGCTTACCGTTCACCTGGACCGCGAGTGTGACCTGCTCGTCGACCAGAAGCACCGGGTCGAAGTCCGGCCAGGCGGCGCCCGCGACCATGCCCGCCCCGCCCATTACGTCCCAACATTCCTCGGCAAGATGCGGCGCGGCGGGAGCGATCAACAGCACGAGCGTGCGAACGGCCTCGTGCCTCGTGGCGGACGGCGTGGCCTTCTCGATCGCGCTGGCGAGCTCGTAGAGCTGCGCCACCGCCTTGTTGAATTGCAGGCCCTCGATCGCCTCCCCGACCGCGGCGACGGTGCGGTGCACCTTGCGCTCGAGGTCGCGGTCCTCGCCGGCCGCGGGCGAGCTGGAAGAGGCGAGCCGCCACACCCGCTGGACGAAGCGCGACGCGCCTTCGATGCCCGCCTCCGACCATTCGAGGTCGCGCTCGGGCGGGCTGTCGGAAAGCATGAACCAGCGCACCGCGTCGGCGCCATATTTCGCGAGGATCGGCTCGGGGTCGACGGTGTTGCGCTTCGATTTGGACATTTTCTCGACCCGGCCGAGCGTCACCGGCTCGCCGCTTTCGATATGCACCCAGTCGTCGCCCTCGCGCCGGACTTCATCGGGGCTCAGCCAGCTACCGTCGCCGGCGCGATAGGTCTCGTGCGTGACCATGCCTTGGGTGAACAGCCCGCGGAACGGCTCAGCGATGCCGATTCGCCCGATCCGCTCGAGCGCTCTGGTCCAGAAGCGCGCATAGAGCAGGTGCAGGATCGCATGTTCGACCCCGCCGATATATTGCGCGACCGGAAGCCACTTCTCTGCCTCGGCGCGATCGAACGGCCGGTCCTCGGGCTGGCTGGCGAAGCGGATGAAATACCAGGAGGAATCGACGAAGGTATCGAGCGTGTCGGTTTCGCGCCGGGCCGGCGCGTCGCAGCCCGGGCAATCGACATGCTTCCATGTCGGGTGGCGGTCGAGCGGGTTTCCGGGTGTTTGGAAATCGACGTCGTCGGGCAGAACGACCGGAAGCTGGTCGCGCGGTACCGGCACAGCGCCGCAGGCCTCGCAGTGAATGATCGGGATCGGCGTCCCCCAGTAGCGCTGGCGCGAAACACCCCAGTCGCGGAGGCGATATTGGACCGTGCCGCTGCCCCATCCGGCGGTTTCGGCGCGGCGGATGATCTCGGCTGCGGCCTGCTCGGTCGTCAGGCCGTCGAGGAAGCGCGAATTGACGGCAATGCCCGGTGCGGGTTCCGCCTCGGCGCCGATCGGCTCCGACGCGACCTCTGTGCCCGCCGCGACAACCCGGCGGATCGGCAATTGATATCGCTTCGCAAATTCAAAGTCGCGCTGATCGTGGCCGGGCACGCCGAAGATCGCGCCCGCACCATAATCCATCAGAACGAAATTGGCGATGAAGACCGGGAGCCGCCACTCGGGATCGAGCGGATGGACAACCTCGATATCGGTGCGGAAACCTTTTTTCTCAGCGGTCTCGATCTCGGCGGCGCTGGTCCCGCCGGCCCTGCACTCGGCGATGAATGCCGCGGCGTCTGGATTGTCCGCGGCGATGGCGCGGGCGATCGGGTGGTCTGCGGCAAGGGCGACAAAGCTTGCGCCGAAGATGGTGTCGGGGCGGGTCGTGAAGACTTCGACACCCTCGATCGCCGAGAGGGGCGAGGCGAGCGCGAAGCGGAATTGCAGCCCGCGGCTTCGACCGATCCAATTCTCCTGCATCAGCCGGACTTTCTCCGGCCATTGGTCGAGCGCACCGAGGCCCTCGAGCAGTTCGTCGGCGAAATCGGTGATCTTGAGGAACCATTGGCTGAGCTTGCGCCGCTCGACCACCGCTCCCGAGCGCCAGCCCCGGCCATCGATCACCTGCTCGTTGGCGAGCACCGTCATGTCGACCGGGTCCCAATTGACCTCGCTTTCCTTGCGGTAGACGAGCCCGGCGTCGAACAGATCGAGGAACAGCGCCTGCTCGTGGCCGTAATAAGCCGGGTCGCAGGTCGCGAACTCGCGGCTCCAGTCGAGCGCGAAGCCGAGCCGCTTCAATTGCCCGCGCATGGTCGCGATGTTGGCCCAGGTCCATTCGCCGGGATGGACCTTGCGTTCCATCGCCGCATTTTCGGCCGGCATACCGAACGCGTCCCAGCCCATTGGGTGAAGAACCTCGTGGCCTCGCATGCGCCGGTAGCGGGCGATGACATCGCCCATCGTGTAGTTGCGCACATGGCCCATGTGGATGCGCCCCGACGGATAGGGGAACATCTCCAGCACGTAGGTCTTGGGCTTGTCGCTGTCGCTGTCGGCGCGGAACGTGCCTTCCTCGTCCCACCGCGCCTGCCAGCGCCGGTCGGCCGCAGCCGGGTCGAAACGCCCGCTCATCTCCAGAGCATTAGCCCGGAACTGCGGCGCGGCGCAGGTCGCGGGCGCGGGTCAGGATAATGTCCTCGAGCTTCTGAACGGTCGCAGCGGCGACCGGCGCGTCGACCCATGCCCCGCCCTGGTTGATCTGGCGGGCGGCGGTCACGCGCAGCGCATCCGCGCGGAGATCCGGGTCGAGCACGGCGACGGTCAGCTTGACCCGCTCTCCGGGCGCGCGCGGATTGCTGTACCAGTCGGTGATGATTACCCCGCTCGCCGGATTGGCCTGGACCAGCGGCGCGAAAGAGACGGTGTCGAGCGCGGCGCGCCACAGATAGGTGTTGACGGCAAGCGTCGTCACCTGGGCGGGCGCGAGCCGGGTCGGGACAGTGCGGTTGGACGTGCAGGCCGGCGCTGCAAGCGTCACGATAGTCAAAGCGGCAGCGGTCATTTGCAGGCGATTCATTGGCAATCCTCGGGGGCTGCGGAAAACTGGGATCCAGGCGGGCGTTATAGATGCTGGCGCTCTCCCCGCAAGCTGGCCGAATGCGGTCCGCAGAGCGGCCAAGCTGTGGTGACTCAGCAACAGGGGTCAGAGGAATCGACTCTGCTCATGGAACCTTCAGCTTCGCCCGACTATATCGACTCCGTGCAACAGGGAGTTTTGTCGGTGCTGAGCATCGCCCGGAGGAATGGAGCCAAGCTGCTCGCGGCCGCTGCCGCGGGTGCGATGGTGCTGTCTCCGGCCTTTGCGACCGGCACTCCAGCAAAGAAGCGCTCCCCCGCGATTTCGCTGAGTCTTGAGCCGATCGCGGTCTTCACTCCGGCGAACGCGGATCCCAAGCTTGCCGCGGCGCTTGCCGGCAAGCCGTTGCCACTAACCGGTTTCGGCTTCACGCCGGCCCCGGCCAAGGACCGGCCGTCGCAGGTCCGGGTCGCGATTCGCGCGCAGGGCGCGACGCCGGTCGAAACGCAGGTGGCCGCGGCCGCCGCGCCAACGACGGCAGTGAATGCGCTTGCCCCGACCACCTACAATCTCGGCGTCGCCGTCGGCTGGCGGCGTTTCGCGGTCTCCGGCGACGTGGCCAAGGTCAGCGAAGCCAATCCCGCCCTCGGCGGCCGCGAGAGCGCGATCGTCGGCGTCAGCTACTCGCTCAGCAACAAGCTGAGCACGCGAGTCGCGGTCGGCGCCGACCGCGCAACCGGCGATTCGCTGCCGGCGCTCCGCCAGGGCGATAAGGTCTCGCTCGATGTCGGCGGATCCTATTCGCTGTCACGCCGCGTCGCTCTCACCGGCGGCGTTCGCTATAACCGCGAACGCGACGCTTCGCCGCTGCGAGATGACCGCCGCGACAGCCAGGCGGTGTACGTCGGGACTGCGTTCAAGTTCTAATCCTCGCCGTCGATCCAGGCGTCGATCCCCGCCCAGCCGTGAAATCCGTCGCGCTCGAAGGGCGCGAAAAGACGCGCGTTCATCCCGCCTAGAGCAATTGCCGGGACAGCTGCGGCTCGAGCGATTCGCGCGGCTTCCTCGGGAGCAAGTGCCGGCTGCCCTGGGTGCGAACGGGTAGGGCGCACAGGCGAGACGAAGACGAGGGCCGCGCCTTCCACGCGCGCCCGTTCGGCCTCCTCCACACTATGCACCGAGCGCGAGAAGGGCAGGTCGCCCGTGGCGCCTGCCGGATTGTGCACGAGATCCGCGCCAAGCTCCCGTGCAAGCGCCACGTCGCGCGCGACCGCCAGAGTGATCGCGCGAGTCCTGCACAAATCGGCGATGCGCCGGCCCAGCGCCGCGCGGGGATCGGCCTCGGTCACATAGTGGCGAAAGACCAGGCCAGCCCCGGCGGGCAGGCGCTCGATCGCCGCCCACAGCGCATCGCCCATGCGCTCGTCGGTCATCAGCCACAGCCGCGGCCATATCCTCTGGTGAGCATTCATCGCCCTTCCTATAGCGCGCAGCCATGTCCAGCGCTGCCGATCGCCGCCAGCAAATCCTCGACGCCGTCGCCGCCGCTGCCGGCCTTGCCCGCCGCGATCCGGGCGACATTCAGCTCATTGCCGTCAGCAAGGGGCGGGACGCGGCCGAGATCGAGGCGCTGATCGAGGCGGGCCAGCGCGATTTCGGCGAAAGCCGGGTGCAGGAAGCGCTCGGCAAATGGTCCGACCTTCTCGCTCGCCACGAGGGCGTCCGCCTCCACGGCATCGGCCGCCTTCAGAGCAACAAGGCCGCGGAAGCGGTCCGCCTGTTCCACGTCATCCATTCGCTCGACCGCCGCTCGCTGCTCGATGCGCTGGTCAGCGAGGGGGAGAAGGCCCAGCGCTTTCCCGCCGTCTACGTCCAGGTGAACATCGGCGAGGAGGAGCAGAAAGGCGGCTGTGCGATCGAAGGGGTCGGGGAGCTCGTCGAGGCCGTGCGCGCATCGCCGCTTGCCCTTGCCGGTTTGATGGCCATCCCTCCGCTGGGCGTGGAGCCGGGACCCTATTTTGCGCTGCTCGCCAGGATCGCGCGGCACCATGACGTCACTGGCTTGAGCATGGGAATGTCGAACGATTTTCGTGCCGCGGTGATGCTCGGCGCGACCGCGATCCGGGTTGGCACGGCCTTGTTCGAGGATTGATGCACGCCCTCGATGCCATCATCTTCGATTTCGACGGCGTGCTGCTCGACAGCGAGTTCGCCGGCAATCGGCGCATCGCCGAAATTCTCACCGAACTCGGCCACCGCCATTCCACCGAGGATGCGCTGCGCCATTATATCGGGCTCAACGGGGAGGATTTCATCGCGGCGGTCGAGCGGCGCATCGGGGAGAGCCTTCCGCGCGAATTCCACCTGCGGATGCGGGAGGAGGGCACCCAGGCGCTGCGCTCCGGTGTCCGCGCGGTCGCAGGGGCAGCCGAGTTCGTCCGCGCCCTGCCAGCACGCGTTTCGCGCGCCGTCGCGTCGTCGAGTTCAACGCGCTGGCTGCGCGGCCATCTCGACCATCTCGGCCTGCGCGAGGCGTTCGAGCCGCACATCTACAGCGGGCGGGAACATGTCGCGCGCGGCAAGCCGGCGCCAGATCTCTATCTCTTTGCCGCGCAGCAGCTCGGCGTTCCGATCGAGCGTTGCGTGATCATCGAGGATTCGCCTGTCGGGGTTCAGGGCGCGCTCGCTTCCGGCGCGAGGGTCGTCGGCCTTGCAGCGGGCAGCCATTGCCTCGACGGCCATGCCGACATGCTGCGCTCGCTCGGAGTGGAGCAGGTGGCGACCAGCTTCGCCGAGCTCCGGAGCCAACTCGAACTGGATTAGGGCAGATGCCCGCTCTTCTTGCGCTTGGTCGCGAGATAGTCTGCGTTGTGCGGATTGGCCGGCATGTGATGGGCGACCCGCTCCTCGACGGCGATGCCCGCGACCTCGAGCCCGGCGACCTTCCCAGGATTGTTGGTGAGCAGCCGGACCTTGTCGACGCTGAGCGCGCGAAGCATCGCCGCGGCATGACCATAGTCGCGCTCGTCGTCGCCGAAGCCGAGCCGCTGGTTGGAATCGACGGTGTCGAGTCCGCGATCCTGGAGCGCATAAGCGCGGATCTTGTTGGCGAGCCCGATGCCGCGCCCCTCCTGGCGCAAATAGAGCAGGATCCCGCCGCCCGCTGCGCCAATGATTCGCAGCGCTTGCTTGAGCTGCGGCCCGCAATCGCATTTGAGCGAGCCGAACACGTCGCCCGTCAGGCATTCGCTGTGAAGCCTGACTAGAGGCGGCCTCCCGCCGAACGCGCCGATCACCAGCGCGACATGGTCCTGGCCGTCGTCCGAGGCGCGGAAAGCGACGATCTGGGTCGGCGGCAGGTCCTCCAGCGGTAGCCGCGCGCGAGCGACGATCTCGACCTGCGGGTTGCGGCTTGCCTCGACGATCGCCTGCGCGGTGACGGTTATCTGACCGTCCTCTCCCTCGATCAGCCACAACGCCGGCAGCAGCCCCGCGAGGCGTGCGAGACTGAGCGCAGCGCCCGCGGTTTCGGCGCAGTCGCAGGGCACGGGCTCGAGCGGGCCCAGGGGGCCGCGGTCGAGGTCCTGGCCAGGGTCGGCAAGCGCTCGCGCGGCGTCCATATCGAGCCAGTCGCTGCGGTTCACCAGCACCGGCTGGCTCGGGTCGGCAGCGTCCTTCAAATTAGCGAGCGCCAGCGCCGCCGCGCGGCGCCCGCTGATCAGCAGCTTCGCCTTCCCGTCGGGGTCGAGCAGCTCGAGCAGGGCGTCCCCAGTGGTCTCGACCGCGGCGACCAGGACCGGCCGCGCGCCCTCGACCCGCACCGGGCGTCCGGCGCGTAGCGCGGCGATGGCGCTGGCCAGCGCGGGCTTGCTCAAACCTCGACCTCGAGCACCAGCGGCACGTGGTCCGACGGCCGCTCCCAGTTGCGGCAGGGCTCGAGCACTGCATGCGCCTTGAGATGTGCGGCGAGCGCCGGCGAGGCCCACATATGGTCGAGCCTGCGGCCGCGGTCGTTCCTCGTCCAGTCGGGAGAGCGATAGCTCCACCAGGTGAAGCAGCGCTCCGGGGCCGGGACGAAGCGGCGGCCGATGTCGATCCAATCATGCGCCTCTCGCAGCCGCCCCAGCGCTTCGACCTCGACCGGCGTGTGGCTGACCACGGTGAGCAGCGCCTTGTGGTTCCACACGTCGCATTCGAGCGGTGCGACGTTGAAGTCGCCGACGATGATCGTTGGCTCCTGCAAACCTTCTGACCAGCGCGTCATGCGCTCGATGAAGTCGAGCTTCTGGCCGAATTTAGGGTTGAGGTTGCGGTCGGGCGTATCCCCGCCAGCGGGGACATAGACATTCTCGAGCCGGATTCCGCATTCGAGGCGAACGCCGATGTGGCGCGCCTCGCCATTGTCCTGCCAGTCGTGCTTTCCGGGATCCTTCAGCGGACAGCGGCTGAGGATGGCGACGCCGTGATGCATCCGCTGTCCGTTCAGCTGGCGGTGGACATAGCCGTGGCGGTCGAACAGCTCCGCCGGAAAGATGGTGTCGAGCACCTTGGTCTCCTGAAGGCACAGGATATCCGGCTGCTGCTCGACGATCAGCCGCTCGACCAGCGCGAGCCGCGCCCGCACCGAGTTGATGTTCCAGGAAGCTATTTTGATCGTCGCCACGGCGGCCGCTTAGCAACTCATCCCGCGCTTGGGGAGAAAGAGAAAGGCCCTCGCTCCGGGGGCATGGAGCGAGGGCCGACCGAGCGTTGTCACGCAAGGGATCCTGAGAAACCCGGGTAACAGGGGGAAACCCCGGTCCAGACAGGATCACCCTGTTCGATATATCACCGCGCCTGACGCTGCGATGAATGGTCGCAATATGAAACTCTTTTAACCTAGCGCTTCCGCTTCTGGGGTTCGCGGAAGGTGAAAGCGCCGTCGGAGACCGGGCCGTTATAGCGGACGTTCGTCAGCCGCACCGTGGTCCGGCGCTTCTGCGGGTCGATCGCTGTCCATCCATAAAGCTCCAGCCCGCCCGGCGCCGAGGCATTGCGAAGGAAGGCGAGGGTCAGCTGACCATATTGCGACGTGTTGCGGGCGCGCGCGACGACCACCCGCGGGCTCTCGCTCGGCAGGATCTCGGCCTTGCCGTCGAAGTCGGGTGAGCCGGACAGAAGCGCGCCGAGGGGCGTCTTGTTGAGCGGCCAGCTGCTCTTCTGGCCGACCTGATAGTCGATGAAGGTCAGGTTCCTGCCGTTGGCGACAAGCAGCAGGTCGCCGCTCGAATATTCGAACCGCACCCGGCCCGGGCGCTTCATCTGCAGCTTGCCGGACGCCGAGCGGCCCCTGGCGTCCGTCTGCGTGAAGTCGGCGGTCATCGTCTGGACCTGGCTGATGTGCGCCTTCAGCCGCGCGAGGTCGGGCGACTGCGCCGCTGCGCCCGGCGCCGCGATCGCGACGGCGATCGCCGGGACAAGCGCGCGCGCGAAACTGCTGGGGAAGCTCATGTTTAAAATGCTCCTGGGATTTTCCGCCGGATAGTGGCGTTTGAGCTTTGAATGCGCACTGAACCTTGCGGTTCCGTTCCGTTCAGGGATCGCAGCCTCAGATCGGGTGGCCGTCGGGATCGATCAGCACTTCGCGCCGACCGACATGGTCGGGCTGGCCGACGAGCCCATCCTTCTCCATCCGCTCGATCAGCCGCGCCGCGCTGTTGTAGCCGACGCGCAGCTGCCGCTGCAGGTAGGAAGTCGAGGCCTTCTGGCTTTCGGCGACGGTCTGCACCGCCTTGCGGTAAAGCTGCGTCTCGGCGTCGTCCTCGCCGGTGGGCTGGCCGTCGAACAGATAGCCGCCGTCCTCGGGCTCCTCGGTCACCGCCTGGACATAATCGGGCGAGCCCTGGCGCCGCCAATGTTCGGCCACGGCGCGCACTTCCTCGTCGCTGACGAACGGGCCGTGGACGCGGATGATCTGCTTGCCGCCCGGCATGTAGAGCATGTCGCCGCGGCCGAGCAGCTGCTCCGCGCCTTGCTCACCGAGGATCGTGCGGCTGTCGATCTTGCTTGTGACCTGGAAGCTGATGCGCGTCGGAAGGTTCGCCTTGATCACCCCGGTGATCACGTCGACCGACGGGCGCTGTGTGGCCATGATCAAATGGATCCCCGCCGCCCGCGCCTTCTGCGCCAGCCGCTGGATCAGGAACTCGACCTCCTTGCCGGCGGTCATCATAAGATCGGCAAGTTCGTCCACAACGACCACGATCTGCGGCAGCACTTCATAATCGAGCTGCTCGGTCTCGTAGATCGGCTGGCCGGTGTCGGCGTCGTATCCGGTCTGGACCCGCCGCCCGAGCCGCGCGCCCTTGGCCTTGGCCTCGCGCACCTTGGCGTTGAAGCTGGGCAGCGCGCGAACGCCGAGATTGGCCATCATGCGGTAGCGCTCCTCCATCTGCTCGACGGTCCATTTGAGCGCTCGGATCGCCTTGCCCGGCTCGGTCACCACCGGCGCGAGAAGGTGGGGGATGTCGTCGTAGATGCTGAGCTCGAGCATCTTCGGATCGATCATGATCAGCTTCACCTGATCCGGCCCGTAGCGGTAGAGCAGCGAGAGAATCATGCAGTTGAGGCCGACCGACTTGCCCGAGCCGGTGGTTCCGGCGACGAGCAGATGGGGCATCGGCGCAAGGTCGGCGATGACCGGGTCGCCGGCGATGTTCTTGCCGAGGATCAGCGGCAGCGACATGGCCTGGTCCTCGAACGCCTGGCTGCCGACCAGCTCGCTCAGGGACACGGTTTCCCGCTTGGGGTTGGGAAGCTCGATTCCGATCACGCTGCGGCCGGGAATGGTGGCGACGCGCGCCGACAGCGCCGACATGTTGCGGGCGATGTCGTCCGCGAGCGCGATGACCCGGCTGGCCTTGATGCCGCTCGCCGGCTCGAGCTCGTACATGGTCACCACCGGCCCCGGCCGGACCTCGATGATCTCGCCGCGGACGTTGAAATCCTCGAGCACCGTCTCGAGCAGGCGGGCGTTGCGCTCGAGCCCGGACCGGTCGACCTGCTGGCGCGATTCCTTGGGCGGCGGCGCGAGCAGGTCGAGGGTCGGCAATTGATAGCTGTCGCCAAGCGCGAGGCTCGGCTGGCTGCTCGCCTTGCGGTCTTTGGGCCGGGCTGCCGCGGCAACCGGTCTTGCCGGGTCGGCGACGGCCACGGTCGGGCGGCCCTTCTCGGGCGCCGCTGCGACCGCTCGCTCGGCCTTGAGCTCGGTTGCGCGCGGGGCTGCGCGGCGCTCGCGCGGCCGGCGCCGGAACAGCGCGCCTGCCCAGCCGCGTTCTTCGGCGGTGAGGCCAAGCGCGAAATAGGCCGTCGCGAGGCCGGCGAGCGCGAACAGCAGCAGCGCCGCGAACCGGGCCGGCCCCGCAACCTCGCGATTGGGAATCAGGGCGATCGCGCTGTCGACGCCGGTCGCCGCAGCAAGCCCGATCGCCCCGCCCCAACCGGCCGGCAGCCCCGAAACGGACGAGCCGCTGGTAAGGCCCAGTGCGACCCCGAACAGGATCGCGGCGATCGCGGCGATGAGCAGGCCGCGGCCGATCCGGCCGGCGCTTTCGAGGCGGAGCAGGCGAAGCCCGGCAAGCGCGATCACCGGCAGGAAGAAGGCCGACCCGAGGCCGAACAGCAGCAGCAAAGCGTCGCTGGCATAGGCCCCGACGCTGCCGAGCCAATTGGCAGGCGGTCCGCCGGCAGCCGTACTGAGCGAGGGGTCCGTCGCGCTGTGAGTCGCCAGCGCCAGCGCGCCGGCGAGGCTCGCGCCGAGCAGCGCGGCGCCGAGGCTGCGCACCGCAAAGCGCCGCACCGCGCCGCTGAGCGCGTCGCGCCAGTCGGGCGCCAGTTCGCGCTTCGGTGCGCGCGTGGCCACGGTCGCCATCTTCCCACCCCCAGGTGCAAATCCCTCACCCTAAGAATCCCCCAGCGTGAGTCCCGGGTCAAGCAGACTTCTTGGCGTCGTTGCGGCGGACGCGTAGGGGCAATGGTATGGACCGCGCGGATGTCATCATCTTTGGCGGAGGCCTGGTCGGTCTGGCGCTCGCTTCGGCGCTGGATTCGAGCGGCCTTTCGGCAATCGTCGTCGACCCGGCCGACCCCGCGCCGCGCGCTTTTGCAGGGTTCGACGGCCGCACCAGCGCGGTCTCGTCGAGCTCGATGCGGATGCTGCAGGCAATCGGCGTCGCAGATCAGCTCGCCGAACCCGGTTGCCCGATCTGGCGCATCGCGGTCGCCGACGGCCTGGAGCCGGGCGGGCTCCACTTCGAGCCCGACGACGAAGAGCCGCTCGGCTTCATGCACGAGAACCGCCACCTGCGCGCGGCGCTGCAGGCACGCGCCGAGGCCGGCAGGAACATCTGGCTGCTGTGGAAGTCCGAGGTCAGCCGCGTCGACCGCGGCGCCGCCGGGGTCGACGCGGCTGACCTCGGACTTCCACAGCAGCCAGATG
>DATLGK010000091.1:0-6207 GCA_035540475.1 Sphingomicrobium sp. | reverse complement strand
CCCTGCCGCCGCCCACGCCGAGGAAGGCATGTGGACGTTCGACAATTTCCCGATCGCCGCGGCTAACCGCGACCTCGGCACGCGCATCGACCAGGCCTGGCTCGACCGGGTGCGGCTCGCTTCGGTCCGGATCGGCGGCGCCTCGGGCGGCCTCGTCTCGGGAGAGGGGCTGGTCTTCACCAACGAGCATGTCGTCGCGAACTGCGTCGGCGACCTGTCGACCGAGGCGCGCAATTTCGTCGAGACCGGCTTCACGCCTTCCTCGCGCGCCGGCGAGCTCAAATGCCCGGGCATGACGGCCGAGATCCTGACCGCCATCAGCGACGTCACCGCGCGGATGCAGGCCGCCGGGCGCGGGCTTGAAGGCGAGGCCTTCACCAAGGCCCGCGACGCCGAAGCCGGGAGGATCGAGGCCGAGGCCTGCGGCTCCGACGCCAGGCGCCGCTGCCAGGTCGTGACGCTCTACCGCGGCGGCCAGTTCAAGCTGTACGACTATCGCCGTTTCAGCGACGTGCGGCTCGCTTTCGCGCCCGAGCATCGCGCCTCCGCCTTCGGCGGCGACCTCGACAATTTCAGCTTCCCCCGCTTCGCGCTCGATGGCGCGTTCGTCCGCATCTACGAGGACGGCAGGCCCGCCGCGACCCCGGTCCATTTCCGCTGGAACCCGGCGCCGCCGGCCGAGAACCAGCCGGTGTTCCTGTCAGGCAGCCCCGGCGCGACCCAGCGGCTGCTGACCCAGGACCAGCTTGCCACGGTCGCCGAAGTCACCTTGCCGCTCGAGCAATTGCTGAACAGCGAGCTGAGGGGCCGCCTTCTCCAGTTCAGCGCTGAGAGCGAGCAGAATGCATTCCAGGCGAAAAGCCCGCTTTCGACCATCGAGAACACGTACAAGCGCGGCTACGGCCGCCAGCAGGCGCTGATCGACGCGCGCTTCATGGCCGGCCGGGCGCGGGCCGAGCAGGAGTTTCGCGCGCGCTTCAATGCCGACCAGAGGCTCGTCGCCGAGTATGGCGACCCGTGGGCCGAGCTTCGCGCGATCCAGCCGCTAATGCGCCGGCTCCATCCCGGCTTCTACATGCTCGAGACGCGCGCCGGAGGCGGCTCGATCCTGTTCGGCTGGGCGCGGGACCTGGTTCGCGGGGCGCGGGAGCGGACCAAGCCCAACCCCGAGCGCCTACCCGAATATGGCGAAGCGCGCCTGCCCCAGGTCGAGACCCGCCTGACCGCCGACCGCCCGGTCTATCCCAATGTTGACGAAGTGCAGCTCGCCTGGTGGCTGTCCAAGACGCGCGAGATTTTGACCGTCGACGACCCGCGCGTGCGCGCGCTGCTGGGCAAGGAATCGCCCGAAGCGCTGGCCAAACGGCTCGCGCATGGCATTAGGGTCGGCGATCCCGCCTTCCGCAAGGCGCTGTGGGCGGGCGGCCTCGCCGCGGTCGAGGCGTCGGACGATCCGCTGATCCGCTTCCTTCGCACCATCGATCCGGTGCTGCGAGCGACCCGCGCCGAATATGAAGCCAAGGTCCAGGCGCCGACCGACCAGGCGAGCGAGAAGCTCGCCCGTGCCCGCTTCGCGGTTTACGGGACCAGCCTTTATCCGGACGCGACGGGGACGCTGCGCCTCACTTATGGCCGGCTCAAGGGCTGGACGCACGACGGCCGCACCGTGCCTTATGCGACCACCTTCGCGGGCCTGTGGGACCGCGCGACCGGAGCGCCGCCGTTCGACCTGCCGCCGCGCCTCGCCGCCGCCAAAGGCCGCATCCCGCCCTCGACGATCCTCGATGTCGCCGCCTCGACCGACACGATCGGCGGCTCCTCGGGCTCGCCTGCCGTCAACGGCGCCGGCGAGATCATCGGCGCGAACTTCGACTCCACGGTCCTGACCCAGCGCAACGCCTACGGCTACGACCCCCAGGTCAACCGCAGCGTGCTGGTGACGGCGGCAGCGATGACGGCCGCGCTGCGCCACGCCTACGGCATGGACCATCTGCTGAAAGAGCTCGGTGTCCGCTAGGCGCTTTTCGAGCGGGGCTCGACTGGTCTAGGCGCGATTGCGATGCTGAAACCGGCCACCACCGACATCGAGGCGCTGAGGACGATCGAGGAGCGGCTGCGCTGGCTGTCGGCCTGGACCATCCATCACGCCAATCATCTCCGCGACAATGACGACGGGCTGAAGGTCGGCGGGCATCAGGCGAGCTGCGCGTCGATGACCGCAATCATGGCCGCGCTCTATTTCCACGCGCTGGGCGAAAACGACCGCGTGGCGGTCAAGCCGCACGCCGGGCCGGTGCTGCATGCGATCCACTATCTGCTCGGATCGCAGTCGCGCGAGGCGCTCGAGAATTTCCGTGGGCTGGGGGGCGCGCAATCCTATCCGAGCCGGACCAAGGACGCGATCCCGGTGGATTTCTCAACCGGCTCCGTGGGCCTCGGTGTCGCGATCACCTTGTTCGCCAGCCTGGTGCAGGATTACCTCAGCGCCCGCGGCTGGCTCGAGGACAAGGACCGCGGCCGCTTCGTCGCACTGATCGGCGATGCCGAACTCGACGAGGGCAATATCTACGAAGCGATCATCGAGGGTGCCAAGCACGACGTGCGCGGCCTGTGGTGGATCGTCGACTACAATCGCCAGAGCCTCGATGCGACCAGCGCCGACCGCATGTTCGAGCGCTTCGACGAGATATTCAAAAGCTGCGGCTGGCGGGTGGTCGAGCTTCGCTATGGCAAGCGGCTGCAACAGGCGCTGGACGGCAATGCCGCGCTGAAAGGCTGGTTCGAGCAATTGTCCAATGCCGAGCTGTCGGCGCTCCATTACCAGGGGGGCGCGGCCTGGCGCGCGCGGATCGAGGCCGAGCTGGGCAGGAAGGCCGCAGCCTTCCTCAAGGCGCATGACGATGCCGCATTGGCGAGCCTGTTCACTGACCTTGGCGGCCATTGCATGGAGAGCCTGGTCGAGGCCTTCGACGCCGCGCAGGACGATGTGCCGACCCTGTTCATCGCCTGGACGATCAAGGGCTATGGCCTCCCATTTGCCGGGCACAAGGACAATCACGCGGGCCTCATGAACCCGACCCAGATGGCCGGCTGGCGCGAGGCGATGGGCGTGCGCGAGGGCCACGAATGGGAAACGCTCGAAGGCGTCGGCGACAATGCGCGGCCGGGCGTCGAGGCGCTGATCGAGCGCAGCCGCATCGCCCGGAACAAGAGGCCGCGAGCGTTCGGCCAGATCGAGGTTCCGGCGATCCCCGCTCCGGCCGGAGAGGAGCAATCGACGCAGGCGGCATTCGGCCGCATCCTGCTCGAGATCGCCAAGTCCGGGACCGGTCTTGCCGACCGCATCCTCACCACCTCGCCCGACGTGACCGTCTCGACCAACCTCGGCGCCTGGGTCAACCAGCGCGGCCTCTTTCGCCGCAGCGACAGTCCTGACATCTTCGCGAAGGAAAAGATTGCTTCGGCGCAAAAATGGGGCGGAAGCAACAAAGGCCAGCATGTCGAGCTCGGAATCGCCGAATCCAACCTGTTCCTGATGCTCGCCGCCGCCGGCCTCTCGGGCGAGCTGTTCGGCCAGCGGCTGGTGCCGATCGGAACGCTCTACGACCCGTTCATCGCGCGCGGCCTCGATAGCCTCAACTACGCCTGTTACCAGGATGCGCGCTTCCTGCTCGTGGCGACGCCGAGCGGGATCACGCTCGGGCCCGAGGGGGGCGCCCACCAGTCGATCAACCCCCCATTGATCGCGCTCGGCCAGCCCGGCCTTCGCCATTATGAGCCGGCCTTCGCCGACGAGCTGGCGCTGATGATGGAAGAAGCCTTCCGGCTGATCGACGACCCGGCCGGCGAAAGCACCTATTTGCGCCTCTCGACCCGCAGCATCCGCCAGCTGGCGCGCGCCGACGACGGCTGGCGCGAAGGCGCGCTCGCCGGCGGCTATTGGCTGCGCGAACCCGCCGAGGGTGCCGAGGCCGCGATCGTCGCCATGGGCGCGGTCATGCCCGAAGCGCTCGCCGCCTGGGACGAGCTCAGCGAGGACATTCCTGGCCTCGGCCTGCTCGCCGTCACCTCGCCCGACCTTCTCCACCGCGGCTGGACGGCGGCCCAGGCCGGACGCTGGCGCGGAGACCGTCGAGAAAGCCACGTTGAGCAGCTGCTCGCCAGGCTGGCGCCCGACGCGGGGCTCGTCACCATCGCCGATGCCGCGCCCGCGTCGCTGTCCTGGCTCGGCGGAGTGCTCGGCCAGCGCGTCGCGCCTCTGGGCGTCGAGAAGTTCGGCCAGACCGGAAGCCTCGCCGATCTTTACGCCGCCTACCGGCTCGACGGCGAAGCGATTACCGAGGCGGCGGCGGAAATTTTACTGCCGATTCGGAGATAAAATCTTTGTTTACCGGGCTGCGCTAAAGCGGCAGCCGGGACAGTGGACCCTGGATCGGACCGCTCTGTGAAGTATTACTACGGCGCGCCTTCTCACCTGCGCAAAGCCCCGGCTGCGCCCGGACGCGAGCCGAGCATCGCGCCCGCCACGGAAGCGCAGGCGCGCTGCGATGCAATCCAGGCGGAATACCGCGCCAGCGCCGGACGGCCGTCGATCCGCCGCGAAGCGCCGCCGCTTTCGCCGGCCCAGGTGCCGACCGACGACCCGCTCTTGCTCCGTCTCGCCGAGGAACTCGAATATGCGCGCCGCATGCTCGACCTGATGGGCGACGAACTGACCTCCGACCCGATGGTCGTCGGCCGCCACATGACCTCGCTCCAGACGGTCGACATCGCCGGCCAGATCCTCGGCCATATCGCCAGCGTGATCCGGTCCAGCGACCCGCCAGGCGCGGTCGAGCAGATCGGCATGGCCGACCTCAAGGGCCGGCTGCAGCGCAAGCAAGGCGTGCTCTGACTTGGCAATGCGGGCCGCGGTCGCCTAGACCGCGCCCATGGCAGGGCGGTTCTATGACGAATGGCAGGTCGGCGACCGCATCGACCATGCGATCAGCCGCACGGTGACCGAAGCCGACAACCTGCTGATCTCTGCGCTGACCCACAACCCGCAGCCGCTGCATCTCGACGCCGAGGCGGCGAAGGCAAGCGAGTTCGGCCAGATCCTCGTCAACAGCTGCTTTACCTTCAGCCTGACGGTTGGCGTCTCGGTCGCCGACACGACGCTCGGCACGCTCATCGCCAACCTCGGGTTCGACGAGGTCAAATTCCCGAAGCCCGTATTCATCGGCGACACGCTGCGCATCGAGAGCGAATGCGTCGCCGCGCGGCAAAGCGGCTCGCGGCCCGACGCAGGCATCGTCACCTGGGAGCATCGCGCGATCAATCAGCGCGGCGAGACGGTGTGCACGATGAAGCGCTCGGCCCTGCTGCACAAGAAAGCGCAGTGAGCGAGCCGCGGACCTGGCTGTTCGTCCCCGCGGACAGCGAGAAGAAGATTGCCAAAGCGCTCGACAGCGACGCCGACGCGCTGATCTTCGACCTCGAGGACAGCGTCGCGCCGGCGAGCAAGCCGGCAGCGCGCGAGATCCTCAAGCATTTGCCGCAGCGCTCGGAGCGGCCGCAGCTGTGGGTCCGCATCAACCCGCTCGGCAGCGAGTACCACCGCGACGACCTGCAGCTGATCGGCATCGCCGACATCCACGGCATCGTCCTGCCCAAGGCGGAGAGCGGCGCCGACGTGACCCAACTCGCCCACCGCACCGGCAACATCCCGATCCACGCGATCGTCACCGAGACGGCCGCCAGCCTGTTTGGCCTCCTGTCCTACCGCCAGCCTGGCTCGCCGCTCGCCGCGATGAGCTGGGGCGCCGAGGATTTGTCAGCGGCGCTCGGCGCCTCGTCCAAATATGACGAGAGCGGCGAGCTCAGCTTCACCTACAGGCTCGCCCGTTCCTTGTGCCTTGCGGGCGCCGTCGCCGCCGATGTTCAACCGGTCGACGGCGTGTTCCAGGACTTCCGCGACGAGGAGGGCCTGCGCGCCGAAGCCGAGGCCGCGCGGCGCGAGGGCTTTACCGGCAAGCTGGCGATCCACCCGGCGCAGGTCGCGGTGATCAACGCCGCCTTCACTCCGTCCGAGGATGACGTTCGGCACGCCGAAGAGATCGTCGCCGCCTTCGAGGCGCATCCTGAGGCCGGGGTCCTGTCGGTCGGCGGCAAGATGGTCGACCGCCCGCACCTGGTGCAGGCGCAGAGGATATTGGAGCGGGCAAG
>DATLGK010000090.1:0-4630 GCA_035540475.1 Sphingomicrobium sp. | reverse complement strand
TCGCGCACATAATTGTAATTGCCCGAGAAGAGGGCGACGCGGAGGTCGGTCGGCTTCACGGCGGAGCGCTGTAGGGGTTTCTGGGTGGTCGTCAAAGTGGGAATGCCGCCGGTCGCCCGGCGCGACGCGCGGCTGTTCATCCTCGGCAGCCTGCCCGGCGACGCCTCGCTCGCCGCGCAGCGATATTATGCGCATCGGACCAACCAGTTCTGGCGCCTGCTTGGGCATGCGATCGGCGAGGAGCTTCAGCGCTTGCCCTACGAAGAGCGGCTCGGGCGGCTGGCCGAACGCGGGATTGGGCTGTGGGACGTGATTGCCTCGGCGACCCGCCCGGGAAGCCTCGACCAGGCGATCCGCGCGGCCGACCACAACCGCATCGCGCACCTGCTGCACGATTTCCCGCAATTGCGCGCAATCGCGTTCAACGGCTCTACCGCGTCTGCCGTCGGCCGCAGGCTGATCGGCGAACCGCCGCCACACGTCCGGCTGGTCGATCTTCCCTCGTCGAGCGCTGCCAACACGCGGCCCTTCGACGAAAAGGCGGCTGCCTGGGCGGCACTTGCCGAATTCGTGCCGCCCGCCCAGAGTAGCGATGATGATTCCGGTTGACGAAGAAGACGAAGCCGACAGCGACAAGCGCCTGTCGATGGTCGACGAGGCGCTGGTCGCCGGCACCATCGCCAACACCAACGGGCTGCTCGTCATCCTCGCCAAGCTGGTGGCGAAGGGCGTGTTCGACCGGTCCGACCTGCAATCGTTCTCCGACAGCTATTCAAAGCCGCTCGACCATGTCGGGATGCGCGAGAACGAGCTGGTCAGCCAGATGCAGGACCAGATGGAATCGACGCTGGCCGAGCTGATGCGCTATCTGAGCGAGCGCGACAGGGACTAGCGCGCGCTCTTTCCAAGCAGGTCAATCAACTCCGCGGCTTTTTGGCGCCGATCGGCGGCGTTGTCGCTCGCCATCGCGCCGACGATGCATTGGTTCAAATGGTCCTTCAATATTTCGCTTTCGACCCGCGCCAAAGCGGAGCGAACCGCTTGCAGCTGCGTCAGCACGTCGATGCAGTAGCGATCCTCGTCGATCATCTTCGCGATGCCGCGCACCTGGCCTTCGATCCTGCTAAGCCGGTTACGCAATTGGGTCTTATTGGCGCGCTCCATGCCCGGAATGTAGTCGCCAGCACCAGCGCTTGCAATATACCCCGCGCGGGTATTATGTGATACCCCCATCAGGTATCCAGCGGAGTCGCAATGACCAGGCTTAATCACCATGCAGCCCACGCCCACGCGCATCACGGTCATCGCGCAGGCGGGCCGTGGCGCACGTCAGCCCAAGCGACGCTGCATTGCCTCACCGGCTGCGTGATCGGCGAGGTCGCGGGATTGATGATCGGAGTTAGTCTCGGCTTTCCCCCCTGGGCGACGATCACGCTTGCAACGACCCTCGCCTACATCACGGGGATGACGCTCGGCTTGGTGCCGGTGATGCGCAACCGCGGAGTGTCGATGCTCGAGGCGTTGCGCATCATTTGGATCGGGGAAGTCGTCTCGATCGGGGTGATGGAAGCTGTGATGAACTTCGTCGATTATCAGATGGGCGGGATGGCCGCACCGTCGGTCATGACCTGGATGTTCTGGCGCGGAATTGCCTTCGCCATTCCGGCTGGCTTCCTCGCCGCCTGGCCGGTCAATTATTGGTTGCTGAAGCGCGACCTCAAGGGCTGCCATTGATGCGGCGCGTAGCGACGTCTATTTGTGCATCGATGGTGCGCCTGGCATCCAAATTGCTGCTGTTGCTTGCGGTCCTGTTCTTGCCGTTGAGCATGGCAGCCGCCTCGGCGGCGCAGGGCGCCGGTGAGGCGCAGGCGCAGGCACATTCCCAAGCGCTCGGGCACAGCGCGCACAAGGCCGCTCAACCCATGCCGCATTGCCCGGACGAGCAGCGCGGACCGGCAGCGAAGCCGGGCATCGCCGAGTGTACGATGATCTGCGCGGCCGCGCTGCCGGCCGGCGAGCTCAAGCCTGGCCAGCCGATGATTATCCGGTGCGAGCCGGCGCGTTCCGCCGCCGCCGGCCACCTCGATGGCCTGGAACCTGAAATCGCGACACCGCCTCCCAAGCGCTCCTGACGCTTTCGAACCTTTCAACTTCGAATTTTCAGGAGAATGATGATGATCAATCTGATCGCCGCGGCGCTCATCGCCGCAGCCCCCGCCGCACCGGCACCGGTGCCGGCGCAGGCGTCCGACGCTCACGCGCAACACCAGCGCGGGGACAGGCATGACCAGCACAAGGGCATGGATTGCTGCAAGGACTGCTGCAGGCACATGGCCAAGGAGCAGGACGGCTCGGCTGCCAAACATGGCGGCCACAAGGGCCACAGCAGCAACTGATCGATTGCGGTAAAGCAGGAGGTGCTGCCGGGAACGGCGGCGCCTCCCCAAATCGAGGAACATTTTCGTGAAAATCCTTTTGATCACGGCCGCGAGCGCGCTCGCGGTCGCGGCGGCCGCGCCTGCAGTCGCCCAGCACCAGCATCATGTGCCGCCGCGGGCGGCCGAGCCTGCGGCGAAGAAGCCCGCAGCGAAGAAACCTGCAGCAAAGAAACCCGCAGCGAAGAAACCCGCGGCCAAGAAGGTCGTTGCCCGGAAGCCTGCAACGAGCGCCCAGGCGAAGAAAAAGCCTGCCGCGAAGACGGCACCGCTCAAGCCGAGCGACGCTCATTCGGGCCATGCAGCTGTCTCACCGCCCGCTGCCCAACAGCCGCAAGCGCCGGTCGACCATTCGCAGATGGACCACTCTCAGATGGACCATTCGCAGATGGATCATTCCGCGCACGGCACCGCAGCGACGCCGCAGGCCGCGCCGACCGACCATTCTGAGATGGATCATTCGCACATGGCTCACGGGCCCGCTGCGTCCGGCCATGAGGGGCACGGCGCGATGAGCGGGGCGCTCGGACCTTATCCGATGACGCGCGAATCCTCCGGCACGGCGTGGCAGCCGGACGCGTCGGAGCACATGGGCCTTCACGTCGCGAGCGGCGACTGGACGCTGATGGCGCACGGCGTGCTCAACCTCGTCTACGATCATCAATCGGGCCCGCGCGGTGACGACAAGGCGTTCGCGAGCGGCATGGTGATGGGAATGGCGCGGCGCCCGCTGGGCAACGGCACTCTGCAATTGAAGGCGATGCTCAGTCCCGATCCGCTGATGGGCAAGAGGGGCTATCCGCTCCTCCTCGCGAGCGGCGAGACGGCCGACGGGCATGAACGCCTGGTCGACCGCCAGCACCCGCACGATTTCTTCATGGAGCTGTCCGCGTCCGTTTCGCAGAACCTCGGCAGGAACAGCAGCCTGTTCCTTTATGCCGGGCTTCCCGGCGAGCCGGCCTTCGGACCACCCGCCTTCATGCACCGCGAAGCGATCATGGACTCGCCCGAAGCTCCGATCACCCACCACTGGCTCGATTCGACCCACATCAGCTTCGGCGTACTGACTGCCGGCCTCGTGCTGGGCCGGGCCAAGCTGGAGGTCAGCCGCTTCAACGGGCGCGAGCCGGACCAGCACCGCTGGAACATCGAGACGGGACCGCTCGATTCCACCGCCGTCCGGCTGTCGTGGAATCCGACGCGGCAGCTGTCTTTCCAGGGTAGCTGGGGTCGCTTCAAGGAGCCCGAGCAGCTGGAGCCTGGAGTCAACCAGACGCGCTGGTCTGCGAGCGCACTCTACGCCGGTGAAGTTGCACCCGGTTGGAAGCTTGCCGGAACGCTGGCCTGGGGCCGCAAGACGATCGACCATCATGGGCATCCGTTCCGCGATGATGCGTTCGCCGCCGAGGCGTCGCTCAAGCATCGCGGCTGGACCGCTTTCGGCCGCGCCGAGATGACGGAGAACCGCGAGTTGGTCGCCGATCCGCACGAGCACACGCCGGCCTACAGGGTCGGCAAGCTGTCGGTTGGCGCCGTGCGCGATTTCCGGATCGCGCCGAACTGGTCGGTCGGTGCCGGCGGCCTGTTCGCCGTTAACTTCGTTCCACGCGACCTTGCCCCGCTCTATGGCGGTAGCAACCCGACCGGAGCGATGGCGTTCGTTCGGCTGAAGCTCGACTGATTGACTAGCGGCCGATCAGTCCACATATGCCGCCTTCGCTTCAAGCGTTGGCCCCTTCGTCTAGCGGTCCAGGACGTCGCCCTCTCACGGCGAAAACACGGGTTCGAGTCCCGTAGGGGTCACCAAGCGCAGGATGTCCGGCGGACATCCGAGCATTGGTGACAGCCACAAGACTGCCGGGGCAGTCCTGGCTGGTGAGAAACTCATGCAGTCCGTGGCGCAGCCGGCAGTTTTGGTGACAATGGCGAACGCTCCGTAAGCCATTGCTCGATGATCGCTGCGATCCGCTCGCCTGCACGGCCGTCACCGAACGGAAGCGCCGCCGAAGCGGGGCAGCCGCCATTCAGCCGGCGCCGGACCGCGTCTACGATTCGCCCGGCATTCGTGCCGACCAGCTCGATATTGCCGCAGGCGATCGCTTCGGGGCGCTCGGTCTTGTCGCGAAGCACCAGCAAGGGCACGCCCAGCGCCGCCGCTTCCTCCTGAATCCCGCCCGAATCGCTGAGCACCAGGT
>DATLGK010000089.1:0-18025 GCA_035540475.1 Sphingomicrobium sp. | reverse complement strand
GGCGGCCTTCCCGTCGGCCGTCGCCCTGAGCGGCTTGCCGGAGCCGGATTGGCTGAAGCTCTCGGGCATGATGGCGACGAGGCGGCCTCCGGGCGCGAGGCGAGCCAGGGCCGCGATCAGGTGGCGACCGGCGGCGTGGCGGTCCTCGCCTCGGCCGAGCCCTCGCGCGAACGGCGGGTTCATCAGGACCACCGTCGGGCGCACCGTCGGATCGAGCAGATCGTGGATGAGCTCGCCGTCGTGGCTGCAGATCGCCGCCTGCCGATAGGCTGCGGCAAGGCAGCGCCGACGGCCCGGATCAATCTCGTTGAGGACAAGGCGACAGCCGGCGCGCGCGGCCGCGGCGGCGAGCAGCCCCGTCCCGGCAGACGGCTCGAGAACCAGATCGCCCGGCGAGAGGCGGGCAGCCCGCCCGGCGAGCCAGGCCAGCGGCATCGGCATCGAGAAGGCCTGCAGGGCGACCTGGCTCTCGGCGCGATGAGTCTGGGTCGGGAGCGAGCTCGCCAGATCCTCCAGGCGGCGCAACGTCGACGCGGGCTCGCTATCGTCGATCGGGAAGTCCGGGCCGGTGACGAACAGGACCTGGGCGAGCTCGAGTGCGTCGTAGGCGTCGCGCTGTGTCCATCCGCCTTCGGCATCGGATTGGCCGGTGGCCGCGGTCATCAGCTCGCGAAGCGTTTGACGGCTGATCGGTCGGCCGGCCGAAAGCATCTCGGCCAGCGGTCCGGCGATCTGAAGGACGGGATCGAAGTCGTCGTCACGGCTGACGTCGACGCCGTATCTGGGCGCAAGCGCAGGCTGCATGTCGGGTCTCCACTGGCCTGGCCGGGGCGACCATCGCCCCAGCCGGTCCTGCATCCCGACCGCTCCCTCCCCTCTTTCTCAGCTCATGAGTCGGCTCGGCCAAGAAGCACGTCGTTCCAGTCCGCGCCCGGGGTTCTGGGGAAACGGGTCTCGATGTCGGCACAGGTGCCGCTGTGCGCCTCTCGCGCCAGTCTCTCCGCCCGGCGCCCGCCGGGGTCATGGTCCAGGAAGAGGATGAGGCGCCTCACGGAACGCGGCAGCTCCACACGCGCGAAGCGCTCGGTCCCGAGCGTCGCCCAGCAAGGGAAGCCGGTGAGCTGCCTTGCGGCCATGGCGGTCTCGATGCCCTCCGCCCATCCCAATATGCCGTCGCGCGGCGCGAAAAGCCGGACGGCGCCCTGTCCGAGCAGTCCGAGTGCCCGCTTCGGAACAGGCAGATCGGCGAGCTTCGCCGACTCCGGATCAAGAAAGGTCCTGTGGACGGCAACCAGCCCGCTCCCGTCGCGGACCGCGGCGAGCATGGCGGGACGGAATAGCGCTTGCGGACTTCGGCCGTAAGGCGTGCGCGGATGGTAGCGCAGGTCCGAGACTTCAGGCGTCAGGCCCCGACGCCGGAGATAGGCTTCTGCCGGCGACCCGCCGATCGGACGGGCATCGGCCCATAGCCTTGCCGCCGCGCCGCGGTTTCGCCGCCCCGGATCGGCGGGTGTCCAGGGCATTTTACAGCCGCCGGGCCGAAAGTTCAGAGTCAGCAGCCGCTGTGCGCGGAGCGCGCCGATGACTTCACGGGTGTCGCAGCCCGCGAAGCAGTGGAAGAGCAGCCCTCGTTCTCCCGTGCGCACGCTGAGCGAGGGCGTGCGATCGTCGTGAGCCGGACAGCGGCACATGCCTCCGCCGTTCCGCCACTCGCCGCCAAGACGCTCGACGATCTCGCGACCCTGCGCCTCGAGCGAGGAAGAATGGGTCGAGCTGCTCGTATCGTGCATGTCCATCTTCCTCGCACCATCGGGACCGACCCCGACGGCCGCCTCTCCTCTTCCGGACGGCTGCACTTGCCCGGGCGTCTCCCCGCATCACTCAATTGCCGCGGACGCCGTGCTCAGCCGCACGAAGAGCGCGTCGGGTGGCGATGGACGGGTCTCGGGAGAGCCCGGATCGAGGCGCGAAACGAAGATGCCGGGTTCCGCCGGCGCTACTCGGAATTTCGCGGCGCTCGGCCGGGGACCTGGCCCGACTGCGGCGACATAAGCGACCGTCTCCGCCGGGAGCCGCCGGCCGTTGGCAAGATGTTCGGCATAGCGCGTCGGGCCCGCATTATAGGCGGCGAACAGGTCCGGATAGCCGAACCGGTCGTACATGGCGCGAAGGTAGGCGGCGCCTGCAAGGATATTATCGCGCGGGTGATGGGGATCCGGTCCGAGGCCATGCTTCGCGCGCATTTCCGCCCAGGTCCCGGGCATCAGCTGCATCAGACCCATGGCCCCGGCGCTGCTGGTGATCGGCCGGCCACGGAGCACGGTCCGGCCCCCGCTCTCGGCGCGCATCACTCGCCTGATCCAGTCCGCTGGAATGCCGAAGCGGGCGGATGCTTCCTGGATGTACGGGCTCCAGCGGTCGACCTGCCACGAACTGAAACGATCGGCTGCCGTGGTGATCGCGTCGTCGCTGCTCCGCGCGTCTCCGGAGGACGGGATGGCAAGGAGAAGCCCACCGAGGAGCCCGATCAGCGCACCTCCACCGGCCTTCCGGCCAGGCTCATCCATTGTTGCTGCTCTTGGACGACTTCACCCAAAGACGCTCCGCGCGGCCCAGGACTTCGCCGCTCCGCGTAACCCCGAAATAGCGGCCGTCGAATGACCGGCCGCTGGCCATCAGCAGAAAAACTTCATCCTGTCCGAGGAGACGGCAACCGTTCCACCAGGGCATCGGCCTATCGGCAGAATCCCGTTTCTTGCGCACTGCGACGGACCTGCCGTTGATCGAGATCGCCTGGCCGACCGCGCAGACGCGATCACCGGCAACCGCAGCGACGCGCTTCACCAACGGCACATTGGCAGGAAGGTAATGGCGTCGTGCAGCGAGCGTCCGCGCGGGCTCGGGAGTCCAGGCGGCAACCATGTCGCCGCGACGCAGCGGCTCTTCGACGTGCAGCCGGTAAAGGCCGATCGGAGCGCTTGCGCTCGAATTCCAGACGAAGAGCACCGGCGGCTTCCAAAACAGTGACACGGCGAGCGGGACGGCCGCGCAGCCGATCAACGCCCCGAGCGCCAGCCACCTGCGGGTCTGCCTGCGCCTGGCGACGATCCGCCGGAGCCGCTCGCCGACGTACATCATGAGCTCGCTGCCGCCGCCTGCTCGCCGGACCCCTTTGACCATGCATCGAGATCGTCGATGTGATAGCGCACATATCGGCTGTGGCGGCGGAAGCGCGGGCCCGATGCGGCAGCGCGCATCTGCTGAAGCTTGCGGGCGCTCAAGCCCAGATAGAAGGCCGCCTGTTCAGTCGAAAGGAACGGACTTCCCCTCTTGGCCCGGGCGGCTCGGGCGATATCGTCGTCCATGACAGCCTCGCGGTGTCGACACCCAGCCTCATTGCCGGCGTGTCGGCCTCGTCAGTGCCGCAGTCCGGATCTCGCGAAGAGGCTCGAAATCGACCGATCCGAAAATCGAGCCGCCTTGATCGAGTTCGCTTAAAACGGTCGAGGTGAGCACCCAGCCGCTCGAGTATCTCATCGAGCGAGGGCTGCTCGCGATAATAAAGGGCGCGGGTTCAAAGATAAGCTCGACCTGGATCGACCCTGAGGTTGCCCGCCGTGACCTCGACGAGATCGCCGAAATCCTCCAGCTCGTGGAGGAGCATCAACCCGCAGCGGCTTCGAGAACCGGCGCGAGCAGGCGCCCCGCACGGGCCGAGCCATAGTCATGGACGGCGCGCGCGAGACGCGAGCGATCCATCTGCCGCGCACGCGCCAGCGCGCGGGAAAGCACTCGACTTCTGTCCTCTGCGAGCCGGTCGACATTGTGCAGCAGGTCGACGAGGAGCACTTCCTCAGTCAATTTCCTGGGAACCGAAGGCCGCATCCGGAAGTCGAATATTCGTCCGCCGAGCCTGAAACGGCCGTGGCGCTTGCGGTTGTAGACCACCGGCTCGTTATAGAGCTGGGTGGTGCCGACACCGAGACCATTGAAGGCGTTCGGGGACACCATGACAAAGCGGTCGTCACCCAGGAAGCTTTCGACGAGCTTCTCGGCGTTCGCCGGTGCCTTGCCGAACCTGGTCTTGCGCGGAACCATGTAGACGCCGGTCGCGACCTTCTCGAGCCGCCCTTCGTCCACCAGCTCGCGCAAATGGCGATCGACCGCGTTCGACCAGCGCGCGAGATCCTTGCGCCGGTAGACCTGGCCGGGCCTGAGATGCCGCTGCAGTTCAGCGCGCGCTGCCATGGTATCACTCCTTCGTCGACCCAGATTGTTCAGTCGGACCCATTCTGCAACGGATTTCATTAAAGTTTCATGCAATCCGCAAACAGGGGCCATGAAGGAGCCGACCGGCTGACCCTGCTCCGGCCGATGACCAGACCGACGAATGCGACGCCGCATGGCCGGCCGAGGGCGCGAGACCCGCGCTGATCAGAAATTCATTCTGAACAACCGATCTCCATCCTGTCTCGGCGACCGTTTATCTCAGCAGCTGCCGGAACCCTCCTTCCGCCATCCTCCGAGCGCCCCGGACCAGCCGCTGCACCTGTGAGCGGACGCTGGACGCTTCCACCCGCCAGCGCTCGCGCGTCGCGCCGCCTCCAAGCAGTTCCGCGGCGATCGTGCGCTGGTTGGCTCCGGCGCCAAGCGCGTCCTGCGCGCGAAGCATCAGCAGCAAGCGCCTGGCCCGCGCCTCCTCGGGATGAAGCGACCGGCTGAGCCGGCCGGTCCGCCACAGTGCCAACAGACGTCGAAGCGTAAGAAGTGGCCGCTCGGCGGTCGCCAAGCCGCTTAGTCGATAGCGAAGCTCGACCGGCCCGTCCGCCAACGAGCCCGACACCACGTCCAGGCGGATGGCGCGATAACCGTCGGAGATGAGCAGATGCTCGCGACCATTCGCCCATGCGATCAGGGTCGAGAGCCTCGCAAAGCGTTCAAGGTCGAGGACGTCCCCGCCTTCCGGAGGACCGGCCTCGACAACAAGCACGTAGGGATGCACCCCGACAGACCAGACGGGTCTGGCCTCGGGTACCATCCGCCCTGGCGGCTCGAAGGCATGCAGGCCCCACCGCTCGGGCGTTTCGGCAGGGTCGCCTCGACCGGGAATGCCGCCCGCCTCAAGCGCGCGTTCGGCGGCTGCCCGATAATTCCGGTCGCGCCGGAGCCATTCCCAGGCGAAGAGCGAACGGTCGGCCTCGATCAGCGGCTCGTAAGCCGCCGCATCCCGCCAGTCCGGCACAAATCCGTCGCCCGCAGCCACGCTGCGAGGACATCCGATTGCGCCACGCTAACCCATTCACCCGGATGGGGGAATTGCCTCGTCGAAGCTGACCAACGCGTCGCGCAGGCCGCAGGCTGCGAGCTGGGCGCGGCTGACGACGCCATAAGCGGCGCGGGCCCGCTTCACATATTGGCGCGCCGTCTCGGTGCCGATGCCGAGGATCCGCGCGATTTCCCAGTCGGTCTTGCCGGCGGCGACGAGGCGCACGCATTGGCGCTCCCGCCGGCTGAGCCGCGGAACCGCTCCGCCTGCGGCAAAGCCGCAGATCCGCCGGGCGGCCCTGAAGGCATGGAGGCCGATCAGCTCCGCCGCCAGCAGTCGGCTGACGGGCAGCGGCCGGCCGCGCGCGACCGCGAAGGAGCATGACCCAGACGGCTCTCCCGGCACATTGGCCGGAACCGTGAAGCCGGGACCAAGCCCATGATATGAGCTCCGTTCCAGGATTTTCCGCTGAACTGCGCTCAACGGCAACATGTCGCCAATCTCGTTCCAGCCGAATGCGGCATTCGTCCTCAGGCTGGCGAGATGCACGGGATCGGCGGCAACGTCGTGCCGGGTGAGAAGCTCCTCCGCCCAGGCATCCGGATAATTGTCGAGGCGGATCAGACGGTCCGAGGCGGAGAGCACGCACCGGTGATGGAGAAGCGCGAAATACCGAAAGCCGAGCTCTCTTGAAGCCTCTCCAAGCAGATACCGAAGCTCTTCCCCATCGGCGCATCGGCTGGCCTGCTCCGCGAATTGATCGGTAAGGCGCGAGCGGCCGTTTCGGCGGGAGATTGCCGGTCCGGTCTGCGACGAGACGTTCCCGGGACCGGGAACAGCAGAACTCAGACCGCCCGGCACCGCATGCGTCCCTGGCACAGGGCTGTACGGCGTTCGTCAAGCATAAGCGGGCACCCCTGCCAGGCGTCGACTTGGCGAGGCCTGCCCTGCCCGCGGTTTATATTTCCTTTATTTGGTGGATATGGCCCGTTCTTCCCGTTAGCATTGTCGGTGCTCGGTGATGTACTGAACGGCTGCCTGCACCGGTTGAGACCCGGAGCGGCGGCGCAGGAGAGGGCGGCCCTGGGCGCCGGCGGCTTGGAACCCGCGCCCGAATAGGTCCGCGCGGTGCGCCGCGACGGGAATGTTCGACAGGATCGATGCGTTTGTACGCGATGTCGGGGGAATTGCGTCCGAGGTCGAGCTTGCCGGTCTGCTCGCTGAAATCTGCGCGGAAATGGGTTTCGACTATTTCGCGCTCACCCACCATGTCGATATCCGCCAGGCGCCGCAGCCGGCGATCCGGCTGCACAATTATCCGGAGCAATGGGTGGAGTATTTCGACGAGCAGAAGCTCGGTCCTTCGGATCCGGTCCATCGCGCCTGCCATCTCACCAGCATCGGCTTTGCCTGGTCGAAGCTTCCGCACATGATCCATCTGACGCCGCGCGACCGGATGGTTCTGGAAAAGGCGGGATGCAACGGCATCGGCGACGGCTTCACCGTCCCGGCCCACGTTCCCGGAGAATCGAACGGCTCGTGCTCGTTCGCGACCCGCACCGGACAAGCCGTCTCCGCTGACCATCTGCCGACCGCGCAGCTGGTGGGCGCGTTCGCCTTCGAGGCCGCTCGGCGTTTGTGGCGCATGCGCGCCGGCCCGTCGCCCTTGGCGCAGCTTACCGACCGCCAGCGCGACTGCCTGGTCTGGGCCGCGCGCGGCAAGTCCGACTGGGAAATCGCGCAGATCCTCGGCATCAGCCACGAAACGGTCATCCAGCATCTGAAGCAGGCGCGCGAGCGCTACGGAGTGACCAAGCGCACGATGCTCGCGGTGAGCGCCTTGTTCGACGGGACGATCAGCTTCATCGACGTCCTGAAGCGCTGAGACATCCCCATTTCTGGGAATATCCCGACCGCGCCCGGGTCGTGAAAATCCGCCCTGTCACTCGGCAGGAGCCCGGACAAGATGATCGTCATCGACCGTCAAGGGCGCGAGCCCGCGCAGGAGCCTCTCCTCAAGGCGATGTTCGAAGCGCGCAAGCAGGTGTTCGTCGATCTTCTCAAATGGGAGGTGCCGGTCCTCGACGGCCGGTACGAGATTGACCAGTTCGACGACGAGCGCGCCATCTATCTGATCATCGCCGATGCCGCCGGCGCGCATCTCGGCTCGGCGAGGCTGCTTCCCACCTCAAGGCCGCACATCCTGGACTCGCTCTTCCCGAGCCTCTGCGAGGGCGAGCCGCCGCGAAGCCCCGACTGCTTCGAGATCACCCGCTTCTGCCTCGGGCGCAACCAGAATGCGAAGGCGCGGCTCGAAACACGCAACCGGCTCGTCTCCGCCCTCGCCCTGTATGCGCTCGAGAATGGCATCTCCACCTACACGGGAGTCGCCGAGCTATCGTGGCTGCAGCAGATTCTCGCCTTCGGATGGCGCTGCCGCCCGCTCGGCCTTCCCCAGGTGATCGGCGGACGAACCCTCGGGGCGCTGCGCATCGACATCGATCCCGAAACCCCGGCCCTGCTCGCGGCCAACGACATCTTCAGGCCGTCGTCCGCGCAGCAGGCGCCCGCCCTTGCCGCCTAGCCGTTCACAAGGAATTTCAGATGCAGCACTCCCTCGCAAGAGAGCAGACGGTCGATCACTGGACCAAGCAGCTCCTCGCCAACGGTTATTGCGTGATCCCCGGCCTCCTGCCGGCCCGCGTGGTCGAGGAGCTCGACGGCGACCTCGCGGAAGCGTTCGAGACCACGCCTTTCTGCCGAGGCGGTTTCTACGGGGAACGCACCAAAAGGTTCGGCCGTCTTCTCGCGCGGTCACCAAAGGCGGAGCGGCTCGTCCGGCACGAGCTCGTGCTCGGGGTCGTGCGCGCCATTCTCTCGCCCTGGTGCGACACCATCCAGCTCAACCTGACGCAGGCGCTCGCCCTGCATCCCGGAGCGCCGCCCCAGCTGCCGCACCGGGACCAGGACATGTGGCGCGGAAGCGTCGGCGAGGTTGAATATCTCGTCAACGTGATGTGGCCGTTCACGCGCTATACTGCCGAGAATGGCGCGACAATCGTCTGGCCCAACAGTCATGGGCGTCGAGCGCACGATCCCGAGCCGCCCGCAGGCCAGTTGCCGGTCGAGCTGGAACCGGGATCCGCCCTGCTCTTCCTCGGCTCGACGCTGCACGGCGCCGGCGGCAATTCCAGCACCGAAGTCCGCCGCGGAGCAATCGTCAGCTACTGCCTGGGATGGCTGAAACCCTATGAAAATCAGTGGCTCGCCTATCCGCCGGCAATTGCGCGACACTTCGCGCCCGAGCTGGCGGCTCTGGTCGGCTACGCCCAGCACCGGCCCAACCTCGGCAATTTCGAGGGGCAGTGTCCCTCGGTGCTGCTTGGGCACGAACTTCCCGACAGGATCGGAGCGGTCGACGCACTGCGGCCGGATCAGGAAGAACTCGTGGCCGAGTTCGTCAGGAGCCAGCACTGGAGGCCGGGCCGCGCCGCGGCCTGATGGTTTCATCCGATGTCCCGGCCAGGCACGTTCGAGCGGGTCTATGCAGCCATCAAGCAGCAGCTGCGCGACGGTCTGTACAGGCCCGGCGATCGTCTCGAGCCTGCGGTCCTTTCCGAAGAGCTCAACGCCAGCGTCACTCCTGTCCGGGACGCGCTCCATCGGCTCACCGGCGAACGCCTGGTCGAAGCGCCGCGACACGAGGGATTTCGGGTTCCGATGCTGACCGAGACGATGCTGCGCCACCTTTATGCCTGGCACCGCGACCTGCTGCTGCTCGCGATTCTGAACCGAAGGGCCGAGATCGCCCAGCTGAATGTATGGCCGGACGTCTCGGGCGAAACCGCGTCGTACGAACGGCGGAACCATGTCTTCCTCGCGCTCGCGCAGGCGACGAACAATCCCGAGCACCTCATCGCGCTGCGCACGCTCACCGAGCGGCTCGAACCGGCCCAGCGGCTGGAAGATGCGCTGCTCGATGCCGTCGAGGAGGAAACCGCCGAGATCGTTGCCGCGCTTCACAGGCGCGACCGGAAAGCGCTCCGTCGCAGTCTCGTTCATTATCAGCGGCGACGCGAGCGGATCGTGCCCGAGCTCCTCGAGCGGCTCTATGCCCGCTAGCCCGGCAAACAATCGCCTTATCGCGCGCTTATTCTCTGAGGATATCGGCGCTGCGGTCCTAGCCTTCCGGCGTCCGCCGCGAAGGGGCGGCGGCACGTTGGAAGGAGCAGGATCGATGAAAAAACGCGAACAGAAGGCGGCTGGGCGCCACCCGATCGGGCAGATCAGCATCGACACGAAAGGGCCGCCCGGCTTCCACATGGAAGCCTCCGGCCTGTGGAACAAGGATGGCCTGAGCAGCTGAGGCGGGCATCGGCGGCGCGGCCGACACCGGCCGCGCCGCCAACATTCGAAGAATTTGCCGCTTATAGATTCCGTATCCCCGAAGCGCCCTCTTACGCTCCTCCTGCTGTCAAGGTCGGCAGCAAAGGAGAAGGTCAGATGAAGAAGATCAGCGACATACAGGAGCGCCGGGTCAGGCTCGGTGCGATCAGCCAGACCACGCTCGGCGGGATCCGCGGGGTCATCGAGCCCTTCGGGCTCTACACCGCCGACATGCGGCTCGACTGAACGAACGGCCGGGCGCGCGTGGTCGCGGCCTCACGCGCCCGGCTTCAACCCATGATCGGAAGCGCAATCCTCAGCGTCGGCCTGGTCGGCGGCCGCCCCGTGTTCATGGACGAGCGGAATGACAGCTATTTCCTCCTCGAGGAGAAGTCGGAGGCCGAGTTCCTCGACCTCATCGATTGCGACGGACCGCTAATGGACGGTGCAGGCGCAAGCCTGCGCTCCGCGCTCGGAGCCGATGAGGACATGCGGGTGGTTTTCGCTCAGCCGCCGCAGGCCAGCCGAACTCTGCTCGATCAACCGGAGGCATCGCGGCCGCGGATTGGCGACGCCTTGCGGATCGCGCTGCTGCTGCGACGGGCGCGGACGGCGATCGCGACCAGGCCGATCGGCGAGATCCTCCTGGAACTGGCGCGCGGGAACAGAAGCATCGAACGACGGCCAGGCGACGCGGAGGTCGTGCGACAGGCGGCACGGTTCATCGCAGCCCGGCGCCTCGTACCCGGAGCGCCCAATTGCCTCGCGGATTCGCTTGCGCTCGTTCAATGGCTGGGCCGGCCGCAGGGCGTCCTCCTGATATTCGGCGTCAAGCTCGATCCGTTCGGCGCCCATTGCTGGGCCCAGCTTGGCGACCTGTTGCTGAGCGACCGGACCGACACGGTCGCGCAGTTCCGGCCAGTGCGGGTGGTCGAATGCACGCCCGCTACGCTTTGACCTTCGGGCGAGGCGCGCATCGGCACGAGTTGCTCCAGCGTGCCCGGCAGCTGGGCCTGATGGAAACGGACCGGGCCGCCCTGCTCTTCGTCTCGGATCGGCAAACGCCAAGTCTGTGCGGCGAATCCGCGATCCTTGTCGGCCAGCTGTTTTCGGCGGCGAACAGGCGCCTCGACGAGCTTCCCGAAGCCCTGCGCGATCCTGCGGATGCGGGAGACCTGGCCCGGCCGGGCGGCCTGTGGGGCAATTTCGCGTTTTTCTTTTCCTCCGCCAGGGGCACAGGCGTCTATCGCGACCCGTCGGCGGGCGTAGGGGTCTACCGGTGCGGAGACGGGCATGACGCGGTCTTCGTGTCGGATGCGCAGCTTGCCTCAGCGCTCGGGCTGCTCGACAGCGCCGCGCCCGATCCCGCCTTCGCAGTGCACTGGCTTCAGTTTCCGTTTCTGCGAAGCGCCCGGACAGGTCTTCGCCATGTCCGCGAAATCCTGCCCGGAACTCTCTGCATGCTGGACGGGCGCCAAGGCTGGACGGAAACGCCGGCCTGGCGTCCGGCGGATTTCATCGGGCGCCGCCAGGCAATCCTCGATCCGCTCGAAGCGGCAACCAGGCTTCGGGAACTGGCGCTGGCGGTCGTTCCCGCGCAGCTGAACGGCGGACGGATGGTCCTCCAGCTTTCGGGCGGCCTCGATTCCTCGATCATCGCGGCATGTCTTGCGCGCGGCGGACAGGCGTTTGACTGCGTCAACTTCGCGACGCGCTCGCCCGACGGGGACGAACGCGATTTCGCGCGGGCCGTTGCCGGCCTCTACCGGCTGGCGCTGCACGAGCTTGAGGAACCGGGGACCGCCAGGCTCGACCCGCCCACAATCCTCACGTTGCGCCCGGCGACGAACCCGTTGCTGGCGCCGTTCGATTCAGCGATCGCCGGAGCGGCGGCTGAGCTTGGAGCGAACCTGCTGGTCGACGGCGCCGGCGGCGACAATCTCTTCTGCTACATCACCAGCGCCGCGCCGGTTCTCGATGCGCTGCGCTGGGGTCTGGTCGGCCGGTCGATCGCGGCCGTCCAGGACATTGCGGCCCGCGCGGACTGCACCTGGTGGGAGGTGATCGGCGCGACGATCGGACGCTTGCGACCCCGTCCGGCCTGGAAAGAGGATCCCTCCTTTCTGGTCCGGGACGCTCTGCTTGGAAAGCCCGACCCGCATCCATGGCTCGAGGGGCTCGGCTCCGCGCCGCCCGGCAAGCGGGATCATGTGCATGCGCTGGTGCACATCCAGCATTTCCTCGACAGGCGATCGGCAGGAACGGCGCTGTCTCACCCGCTGCTGGCCCAGCCCATGCTCGAGCTCTGCCTCAGGATTCCGTCATGGCTCTGGATGGGCGGCGGACGCAATCGCGCGGTCGCGCGCGACGCGTTTCGCGATCTGCTCCCGCATTCGGTCCTCGCCCGCCGGGCCAAGGGGAGCCTTCAAAGCCTGTTCCATCGCTCCTTCGGCCAACTGCGCGGCCAGCTGCTCGATCTGCTGATGTCAGGCAGGCTGAGAGCGGAACGGATCATCGACACGCACCGGATCGAGGCGGCGTTCGGATCTGACGGGTGGCGGCGCGGCGAGGTGCAGCTCCGCATCAGCGAGATCGCCGCGCTCGAGCTGTGGCTGCAGTCCTGGAGCCGCCTATCTGGTCCGCCCTCCAGCGTTGACCGGCCTGCCCAGGACTCCGGCGCGCCGGCGCGATGGGCCCCTGCGTGACCGGACCGCCGATGCAAAGCCAGGACGGGCCAGCCTCGAAGCCTGAGTCCGCCCCGTCGACAGGATAAGCCGGTCGGCTACAAAGACGCGATCGGCCACGCCTGCGGTCATCGGTCGGCAACCGCCTCGTAGGATCTTAGAAGAAGCGAGGAACTGATCTTCGCCACGTTCGGATCGGATGCAAGCT
The DNA here is from genome assembly GCA_035540475.1 of Sphingomicrobium sp. GTDB lineage: Bacteria > Pseudomonadota > Alphaproteobacteria > Sphingomonadales > Sphingomonadaceae > Sphingomicrobium. Next base: position 5,481 of record DATLGK010000089.1, on the reverse strand, counting down.
CGGCGATGATGTCTTCGAGATCGCCTGGCGTGCCGACGAGCACCCGGGCGATGAGGTCCCAATCGCCCGTGACCGCGTGGCATTCCTCCACCCCCTTGCGCTTCACAAGGGCCGCCGCGAATTCACGGCAGGCCCGCCCTGACAGGCTGAGGAACAGATAGGCGCCAGTATTCAGTCCAAGCGCCCGCGGATCGGTTTCAACGGTGTAGCTGCGGATGATCCCGGACTCGCGAAGCTTCCGCACCCGCTCGTAGACAGCCGGCGCGGACAGATGAACCTGGCGGCCCAGTTCCGCATAGCTCATCCGGCTGTCGAGCTTGAGGGCGCCTAAGATCCTTCGGTCAAAGGCATCGAGGCGCGCAGCCGCGCCGCCTTCTCCCGGAAGGATGTTCGTTTGTGTGACCGACATCCGCACCTTTCTCTTCCCGGCCGATCGCCCGATGCTAGTTCGGCGTCATAGCAAATAGGTCCGGAGCTGCCGATGCCAAGAATCCCGCCGCTGGATGAAGCCAGTTCGTCGCCCTTTTCGGGCATCATGCGCCGCCGGCCGGAGGTCGCGGCGCGGTGGGCCCAGCTCGACGGGCAGCTCCGGTTTCATGGCCTTCTGGCTCCCGAGCTCAAGGAACAGGTTCGAAGGACCCTGGCGCAGCTGACCGGGTGCGCCTATTGCGCGTCGCTCGGCCTTCCCGACCCCGCACCCATCGATCCGCGAACCCCGGCCGCAACCAGGTTTGCAACATCCGTGGCGCAGTCGCCGACCGGCGTTGCCGACGAGGATTGGGCGGAGCTCGAGGCGCATTTCAGCCCGGACGAGCTTGTCGAACTGACATGCTGGATTTCCTTCATGTTCGCGAGCGAGATGTTCGGGGCAATGATGCGCCTCGAGCCCGCCGACGAACTCGCGGTCGCCCAGTATGAAGAGATGCTCCGCCGCGGATTCGAAGCGGCAAAGCGCCCCCAACATGCCTGACCGGCGAACGGATCGGAGACCTGATCAACGGGGCCGACGGATACCGGGCTCGCCCGCTTTTGCGGGCGATGCATAGGCCGCGCGCCTGGTTGAGACGGATTTTCGGGTTCAGCACTGGGGCACGCGAAATCCGGCTCCGGATCAACGGGATCCTTGCTCGCCGCTGGCGCTGGACACCGCCGTCGATCCCGCCTTCCAGCGCGCCCTCAGCTGATGCCAGCGCCGGTACTGGTCCGCCTTGAGCGGGTCGGGGTCGGAAAAGTCCTGGAGCCAGTAGCGAAACCAGTCGAGATTGCGGTCGTAAACGGCCAGCCGGTGCCGGGGCTGCACCTTGATGTGCGCTTCATCCGGAAAGGCGTGAAGCTCGACCGGCGTGGCGTTTCCGGAGAGCCTGGCGAAGAGCTCCGGAATCCGCCTCGCCTCCTGCTCCGGAAGCTGGAACAGGATTGGAGTGTCAATCCGGTCGGCCTGAAGCGCCGGCGATACCAGCCGCCAGCGGCCCGGCGTTTGATCCGGCGCACCGACACCCCATACCCGGCGCATCGCGCCGGCGATGTCGCTGCCGGGAAGCGCATAGGTCCAGTAGGTTCCCGGTTCGATCTGCGCCGAGGCGATCGAAGCTGCCGCGAGCAGGCGCGAGTGACTGGCGACCCACAAGGCGATCTCGCTGCCATGGCTGAACCCGCCCATCGCAACCCTCGATGGGTCGGCGACACCTTCCCGGGAGAACTCCCCGATGACCTTGCGAACGGCCTCGAGCGCCGTGCGATTGTCCTCGACCGCGTCCTGCGGGCCAGTGGAAGGGACCGCATTGATGCATGCCACCGCAAAACCCGCCTCCAGCAATGCCGGGATTGGCCATTCGTCGCCCTCGCCGCCGCGCAAGAACCCCTCGCACGCGTAATAATTGAGATAGAGCGGCGCCGGACGGCTCGCCGTCGACGCTCGCAGGAGTACTCCGGCGACCTCCCTTCCCGGCGCGAAGCTCCAGCGGAAATAACGAACGGCCGGAGCATAGACCGACCGCATCGCGGCATTGGGATCGAACAGGACCTTGCGCTCGCCGGTCTCGAGATCGATCCGGTGAAGGCTGGGCGGCGAGGCCGGTCCCGAACCGACGCAGATGGCCGCATCGGCCGAGACAGCGCACGGGATCATGTTTCGCCTTCCGCCGCTCAGAAGCCCGTCGGCGGACGTCAGTTTCCGAAGTGCGCCGTCGTTCGTCTTCCACAGATAGAGCGACTGCCGCCGCTCCCGGTCGGTGAATGTCACAAGGACATCCTCGCTCGACGGCCGCCAGACGAAGGCGGAAACCCGCATGGACCGGCACAGAGGGTCGGTGCACGATCGCCGCTCGCCGGAGCGCAGCACTGCGCTCAAATCGCCTGTTGCTCCATCCCAGCTGGCGATCGCGACATCGCCGCCCTCGCTTCTGGCCTGTCGCGGCGGAGGCTGGCTCGGAAGGGTCACCGCGGGAGGAACTTCAGCGGATCCGACCGGCGTGTCGGCGCCGGTTGCGAGGTCGAGCCGGCGCTGCTGGCGCGGCGAGCGCCAGAGGAGCCCGTCCCGGATGAACCAGTAACCGGCCAGGCGCTGGGTCGCCATCCGCCCGTTGATCGAACCGCCGCGGAACAGGTTCTGCGACAGGTCCACCGAGGAATCGACGAGAATGCCCGAATCATATTCCGCCGCTTCGGCGCGGCGGATCTCGTCCCGCGTCGGGCCGACCTTGTAGACGATCGCCCGGCCGCCGTCGGTGGCCGAATATTCCTCGATGTCCGCATCGCGCACGAGCAGCGGCGCGGCGCCCTCGCCCCCCACTTCGGCCTGCCATAATCCGACCGCCCCGTCGACGAGCGCGCGGAAGATGATCCTGCGGCCAGTTGAGTCCCACACCGGCTGTTCCGGCTGCACCGAACCCGGGTCGAGATAGATGGGGTCGCCGCCGCTCCCGATGTCGCGCACCCTTCCCTCGGCCAGATCGACCGAGTGCCACCGCAGATGATAGCTGTTGCGGCCGATGTCGGCGCGCACGGTCCTGAAGACCGCGAAGCGCCCGTCCGGCGAGACTCCAAGGCTGTCGAAATCGGTGACTTCGACCAGCTCGCGGTTGCTGACCCCCGCGCCCGCCGCTGCCGGGAGGAGGCAGGCGCCGGCAACGGCAATGGCCAGGAGCAGAGCGCGAGGAGAGCAGTGTCCCGCTAACAATGCTCTCACCAGCCTCTCCGGATCTGCAGCGAAATCGTCCTGCCCCGCCCGCTCGCATTGACCGGATCGTAGCCGATCCCGCGCGTGAACCCCGGCTCGGGCCGAAGGCGCGGCGGATCCCGGTCGAACAGGTTCTGGACGCTGAGCGCTAGCCGGAGCTTGTCGAGCAAGGGCCCGTCCGTTTCCGAGCCGGTGAATGCGAAACCGGCATCGACGGTGGTGTAGGAACGCACCGGCAGCGAACCGCCCGCCCGGCGATCCCGATAGGGTCCCGTATAGTTCGCGAACAGGACGGCGCTGAACGGTCCGCGCGACCAGGAGGCTCCGCCCCGGGCGCGCCACCGGATCGCATGGAAAGGCGTATTGAGCGTGTGGATGACCGGGCTGGCGCTGGTCAGCCGGTCGTCGAAGCGGAAGACATGATTGGCGTTGAGGTCCAGGCGGAAGCGGTTGGCACCCAAAGCGAAGCTATAGTCCGCGCCCACATCCAGCCCCGACGTGCGGCTCTCCGCCGTGTTGCTGGTCCGGGCATCGACGATGACGACGACATCGCCGGGAGTCGCCCCTCCGTTGGTGAACCCCGGACCCGAAAAATCGAGCACCTGCCCGGCGCCGCCGAAAAGTCCCGTCACGAATGCGAGGTCGGGACTGCGGGTTACGATCGGCTCGAGCGCGGGATCGCCGACGACGACGATCTGATCGGTCGGTAGCGCGATCCTGTTGCTGAACCGGATCGCATAATAGGTCGCGGTCAGGCGCAGGCCCGGGAGCCCGGGAGGCGCGAACTCTGCTCCCGCCGAAAAGCTTCTCGACCGTTCCGGGACGACATCGGGGTCGTTTCCGATGAGCGCGGCCCCTACCCCGGGCGGCGCCTCGCTTGGATCGATATGGAGGAGAGCGGCCGGGAACAGGAAGATGTTGTAATAGCCGAGCGTTTCGGAGAGCAACGGCGCGCGGAACGAGGTGGCGTAGCTCGAGCGGAGCTTCAGGCCCTCGGCCGGCGACCAGAGCAGCCCCAACTTCGGGTTGAAGGTCGAGCCCAGCCGGTCGTAATGCTCGAACCGGCCGGCCGCCGTCATGGCCAGCGTTTCAAGGCCCGGACGCCGGTTGCCGGGTCCGAACAGGGGAACGAGCAGTTCGCCATAGGCGGAATAGACATTGCGAGCGCCCGACTGCGGGTTGGGCAGGTTGACGGGACTTTCGAACACTCCCGCGAAGGACTCGCGGCGAGCCCCGCCGCCGACCGCCAGCCTGGCTGCTCCGGCGGGCAGATCGATGAGCGGGCCGTCCGCCTTCAGGCCGAATTCGAGGATGCTGTTGCGCGTCGCATAGCTGTTGAAGAAGCCTTGCCCGAGCGGCTGTTCCGACCGCTGGCGGCTGCGCGCTCGATGATAAGCGGCGGCGCCTTCCGCCCGCCAGGGACCGAGATCGAGCTCCAGCGCGGCCGTGCCGCCGAACGACCGGCCGCGCGCATGCTGGTTCACCGGAACCGCCGGTCCCGCGATGAAGAAGGACCGGTCCGTCGCCCGGTCCGCGAACATGCCGGACAGATCGAGGCTGAGACGGGACCCGAGCTGCTGGCGCGCCGTGCCGTAGAGGCTGTGGCGCGTTTCGCTGGGAAACAGGGACCAGTCGTCCGGAAGGTTGACGGTGAAGTCCCGCTGCCCGGCGCGGATCCGCCCCTGGTGGCGATATTCGTAGCTCAGAAGGCCGCGCCCGCCGCTCCAGGCTGTGCCCGCGTTGAGGGAAGCCAGTAGCTGGTCCCCGCCGCCGCGCGTCGACGTGCCGACTTGCAGCATGGGCTCGATGCCGCGCACGTCCTCGCGAAGGATGAAATTGACGACGCCGCCGACCGCGTCCGAACCGTAGATGGCCGAGGCGCCGTCGGTCAGAATCTCCACGCGCTGGATGGCCGAGACCGGGATCAGCGATATGTCGACGAAGGACCCCGTGCCGCTCGGCGCGACCCGTCGTCCGTCCACCAGCACCAGCGTCGCGCGCTGCCCCAGCCCGCGCAGATTGATCCCGGCTCCATGATCGGTGATGTCCGAGCCGGTCCCGGTCACTCCGAAATTCTCCTGGCCGACGCCGGCCGAGACGTTCTGCGGGAGCTTGCGCATCAGCTCTTCGACCGAGGCTGGGGCGGCCTCGTCGATCTGCCGGCGCGTGAGGGTGATCAGCGGAGAAGTCGGCGGCGCCCCGCGCACGTGGGTCCCGGTCACGACGATGGTTTCCCCTTCGCCGATTTCGTCTTTCGCCCGGCTGCCCTCGTCGCCGCTCATCCCGTCGGCGCTGGTGATGAC
>DATLGK010000088.1:0-48183 GCA_035540475.1 Sphingomicrobium sp. | reverse complement strand
CACCAGGCAGACGTCGGCGATGGTCGGGGTATCGCCGAACAGGAAGTCGCCGGCCCTGGGCGAGGCCATCGCTTCGAGCGGTGTGAGCCCCTCGCGGATCCAGTGCGCGTACCAGGCGTCGACCTCGTCCTGCGAAGCCCCAAGCTCATTCTTGAGATATTTGAGCACGCGAAGGTTGTTGAGCGGGTGGATGTCGCAGGCGATCGTGAAGGCCATGGCCCGCACATGCGCAGCGTCCGCCGGCTCGCGCGGCAGCAGCGGGGGCTTGGGATTGCGCTGCTCCAGATAGGCGATGATCGCGATACTCTGCGTCAGCCGCTGGCCGTCGATCGCGAGCATCGGCACCAGCCCTTGGGGGTTGAGCGCGCGATAGTCGTCCGATTTTTGCTCGCTTTCGAGCAGGTTCACGGGCCGCGCCTCATACGCCAGCCCCTTGAGATTGAGCGCGATGCGCACGCGGTAAGCGGCCGACGAACGGAAGTAGTCGTAGAGGATGATCCCGCTCATTGCGGGCTGCTTACTCCGCCCCCATGAACGGCGCCACCACTTCCGCCGGGACGCGGATCGGGCGCCCCGCCGCCTTGTCGATGATCGCCCACCAGCTGCGCGCGCGGACCCGTAATTTGCCGTCCGCGCCGGTGAATTCCATGTGACGATCGTATTTCGCGCCTTGCGGCCGTTCGCCGGCCCAGGTCCGGGCGGTGATCGTCTCGCCCTCGAGCGCGGCCCGCAGATAATCGATCTCGTGCCGCACCACGACCCAGAAATAGGCGTCCTGGTGGGCGGAGTCCGCGACGCTGCGCCAGTGCGTTACGGCCACCTGCTCCATCCACTGCACCCACACCGCATTGTTGACGTGCCCCAGCTCGTCGATGTGCTCGGGCAGCGCGGTGAACGCCATCTCGAACACGGGCCGGCTTAATCGCGCACCTCGGTCAGGATGAAGGCATAGGTCTCCGCGACCTCGTGCAATTTCTCCCACCGGCCCGACTTTCCGCCGTGCCCCGCGCCCATGTTGATCTTCAAGAGCAGCAGATTGTCGTCGGTCTTGGTCGCGCGCAGCCTGGCGGCCCATTTCGCCGGCTCCCAATAAGTGACTCGCGGGTCGGTCAGGCCGCCGGTGATCAGCAGCGGCGGATAGTCCTGCGCCTTCACATTGTCGTATGGGCTGTAGCTGCGGATGTACTCAAACGCCTCGCGGTCGGTGATCGGATTGCCCCATTCGGGCCATTCGCCCGGAGTCAGCGGCAGCGTGTCGTCGAGCATAGTGTTGAGGACGTCGACGAACGGCACGTCGGCGACCACCGCGCCCCACAGTTCGGGGTCGGAATTGACCACCGCGCCCATCAGCTCGCCGCCGGCCGAGCCGCCATTGATCGCGATCCGACCCGCCCGCGTGAATTTCGCGGCGATCAGTCCCTTCGCGACATCGACGAAGTCGTTGAACGTGTTGGTCCGCTTCTGAAGCTTGCCGTCGAGGAACCACTGGTGGCCAAGGTCGTCGCCGCCGCGGATATGGGCGATCGCGCAGGCCCAGCCGCGGTCGAGCAGGCTGATCCGGTTGGAGTTGAACACCGGCGGGACCGCGTGTCCGTAGGCACCGTAAGCGTAGAGGAAGAGCTTGCCCTCGCCGTCCTTCTCGAACCCGCGCTTGTACACTATCGACACCGGCACCTTGGCGCCGTCGCGCGCGGTGACCGTTAGCCGCTCGGTCGCATATTGCGTCGAGTTATAGCCGGACGGGATCTCCTGGACCTTCAGCACCTCGAGCGCGCCGCTCTCGGGCCGATAATCATAGGTGGTCATCGGCGTGACCATCGACGAATAGCCGAGCCGATAGGCGTCGGGCGCGAACTCGGGATTGCCAAGGAAGAAGGCGGAATAGCTCGCCTCGCCGAACGGAATCCGCGTCTCCTCGCCGGAGTAGGTGCGCAGCACCAGCTGGTCGAGCCCGTCGACGCGGCTGCTGATCGCCAGATGGTCGCGGTACGACGTGACCCCCGTCAGATAGACGCGCTCCGACCCTTCGATCACCGTCCGCCACTCGTCCGGCCGCTCGAGGTCGGCTTCCGCCAGCCGGAAGTTCACGTGACTATCGTTGGTGTGGATCCACAGTTTCCCGTGCGCCGCGTCGACGTGATATTCGCGGTTGGCCTTGCGCCGCGAGATCAAAGTCAACGGCCGCGACGGGTCGGTCGCGGGGACGAAGCGCACCTCGCTGGTCGCATTGTCGCCGGTCGCGACGAAGATCAGGCTCTTGTCCTGCGACTTGCCGACCCCGACCGAAAAGCCGAGCTCTTCACTCTCCTCGTACAGCGTCACCGCTTCCTCGGGCGGCTGGCCCAGCCGGTGGTAACGCGCGCGGTAGCTGCGCCATTGGTCGTTGACCTCGGTGAACACCACGCCCTTGCTGTCGCTGGTCCACACCGGCTGTCCGATCCCGACCGTAGTGACCGTCTCCAGGTCCTTGCCGCTGGCAAGGTCGCGTATCCTAAGCTCGAACCGCTCGGATCCGTCATAATCGGCGAGCGTCGCCAGCAGCTTGCCGTCGGGGCTGACCTCGAGCGCGCCAAGCCGGAAATAGTCGCGCCCTTCGGCTTCCACCGGCTCGTCGAAGATGATCTGCTCGTCGCCGCCCTCGACCGCCTTGCGGTACCAGGTCCGGTACTGCGCCTTCGGCCGGAACGCCCACCAATAGAGAAACTCGCCGTTTCGGATCGGGACCGAGCTGTCGTCCTCCTTGATCCGCCCCTTCATCTCCTCGAACAATTGGTCGAGCAGCTCCTGGTGCTGGGCCTTCCATCCTTCGAAATATTCATTCTCGGCGCGAAGATAGGCGAGGACGTCCGGGTCGCTCACCTGCGGATAATTAGGGTCGCGCAGCCAGTGCCACGGGTCGTCGATCGTCACCCCGTGGCGCTCATAACTGCAGGGCCGCTGCGCGGCGGCGGGCGGGGCGGGTCGATTGAGCGGCTTGTCCATGCCCCCGGCTCTTAACGCGCTCTGCGCCGACGGGAAGGCCGCTATTCAGCGGCCATGGTCTCGGTTAGGCATCGCTCCAATGCGCAGTTCCGACCAGCCCGAGCCGCTGATCGCGATCTTCTGGCGCTTCCTGCGCTTCGGCCTGCTTGCCTGGGGCGGTCCGGTTGCGCAGATCGCGATGATCAAGCGCGAGCTGGTCGAGGAAGAGCGCTGGCTCGAGCCTTCGCGGTTCAACCGCATCCTCGCCGTCTATCAAGTGCTGCCCGGCCCCGAAGCGCACGAGCTGTGCGTCCATTTCGGCATCATGAAAGGGCGGCGGCTGGGCGGGCTGCTCGCCGGGCTCGCCTTCATGCTGCCCGGCCTGGTGCTGATCCTCGCGCTCGCCTGGGCCTATCAGCGGCTCGACTTCAGCCAGCCGCAAATCGCCGCTTTGTTCCTCGGCGTGCAGATCGGAGTGATCGCTTTGGTCGTGCGCGCGGTGCATCGCATCGCCGACCATGTGCTGACCGACCCCTGGCTGTGGGCAGTGGGCCTCGCCAGCGCGGCCGCCGCCGCTCTCGATGTCAGCTTCTGGGTGACGCTTCCCGTCGCCGGCCTTGCTTATGCCGCGCTCGCCGCCCGCCGCTTCGTCCTCGCTGCTGCGCTCGTCGCCGCAGCCTTCGTCCTCGCGCTATGGATGCACGGGGGCGTCGACGGTTCGCAGCCGATCGGGCTCGCCGCGCGGCCCGAGACCGGGGACGTCAGCGCGCTTGCTCTGTTCCTGTCGGGTCTCAAAGCCGGCCTGCTGACCTTCGGCGGCGCCTATACGGCCATCCCCTTCGTGCGCGACGATATGGTCGATCGCGGCTGGGTCAGCGAGGCGCAGTTCCTCGACGGAGTCGCGTTGTCGGGGATCATTCCCGCGCCGTTGATCATCTTTGCGACCTTCGTCGGCTATATCGCCGGCGGGCTTCCCGGCGCGCTGGCGATGACCGCGGGGATCTTCCTGCCGGCTTTCGCCTTCGGCATGATCTTCTACGAGCGGCTCGACGCGGTGATCGAGAATGAGCGGCTGCACCGCTTCCTCGAAGGCGTCGCCGCCGGCGTCGTCGGCTTGATCGCCGTGACCGCCGTTCAGCTCGGCTGGAACGTCGCCCAGTCGGTCCCCTCCGTGCTACTCGCGGCCGCGATCTTCGCCCTCGGCCTCGCGCTCCTTTACCTCTGGCGCTCCCGCCTCAACGTACCCGCCGTGGTGCTCGGCTCGGGGGCGATCGGAATGCTGCTGATGGCGCAGGCCTGAAGAAATCCCTGTCCTATACGGCGCCCTTTGTGATCCAAGCTGCCGGATGAGCGAGCCGATTCGGCGTAAAGCTGACAAAACTGACAAAGCTGACACACCCCCTCCCGCCGCCCGCTCATCCGCGCGGGGACGGTCAATCTGGTCAACTTCCCGAGAGAGCAAATCCAACAGGGCGGCTCTTTAACAATGGCCTTTCAGGGACTAGCTGAAGGCCAAGGGAGCCTGAGCTTATGTCCAGTTACGCCGACCGCCTGAAGGCCCTTCGCGAGCAGTTGAAGTCGCAGCAGCTTGACGGCTTCGTCGTCCCGCTGACCGACGAGCATATGAGCGAATATGTCGGAAGCTATGCGCAGCGGCTCGCCTGGCTGACCGGCTTCGAAGGCTCGGCCGGCTCGGCCGTCGTGCTGCCGGAGAAAGCGGCGATTTTCGTCGACGGCCGCTACACGCTCCAGGTCCGCCAGCAAGTCAGCGCCGACCAATGGAGCTACCAGTCGGTGCCGGAGACCAGCACGACCGACTGGCTCAAGGAGCATGCGCCTCAGGGCGGGCGGATCGGCTACGATCCGTGGCTGCATACCCGCGACTGGGTGAAGAAGGCGAAAGAGGCGCTCGCCAGCCGCGGCGCCGAGCTGGTTCCCGTCACCCGCAACCCGATCGACGAGATCTGGACCGACCGTCCGGAAATGTCGAACGCGCACCTCGTCGTCCAGCCCGACCAATATGCGGGCAAGAGCTCGGCCGAGAAGCGCACCGAGATCGCCGACTGGCTGGCGCAGCAGAACGCCGACACGACCGTGCTCGCCGCGCTGGATTCGATCGCTTGGGCGTTCAACATCCGCGGCGCCGACGTCAGCCGCACGCCGGTCGCGCTCGCTTATGCCCTGGTCCATGCCGACGGCACCGGCGACCTGTTCGTCGCGTCGGAAAAGGTCGGAGCCGAAGTGCGCCAGCACCTCGGCAACGGCGTCCGCCTGCACGAGCGCTACGAGTTCGAGCCGGCGCTTCGCCAACTCGCCGGAAAAACGGTCGCGGTCGATCCCGAACGCTCGGTTTCGGCGATCTTCGACGCGCTGGAAGGCGCGGGAGCGAAGATCGTCGCCAGGCGCGATCCCACCATCCTGCCCAAGGCGATCAAGAACCCGGTCGAGGTCGCCGGGCAGAAAGCGGCGCAGGTGCGCGACGGCGCGGCGATCGTCCGTTTCCTCAAATGGCTTGAGGAGGAAGCGCCCAAGGGCGGGCTCGACGAGCTCAGCGCCGCCGAAAAGCTGCACCAGTTCCGCCAGCGCTCGGCGGAGCTTCGCGATCTGTCGTTCGACACGATTTCCGCTGCGGGGCCGAATGCCGCCATTCCCCACTATCGGGTGAGCGAGAAGACCAACCTGCCGATCAAGCTCGACCAGATCTATCTGGTCGATTCCGGCGGCCAATATGTCGACGGCACGACGGACATCACGCGGACCGTGATCGTCGGCGAGCCGACTGAGGAAATGCGCGACCGCTTCACTCGCGTGCTCCAGGGTCATATTGCGATCGCCACCGCACTCTTCCCCAAGGGCACCCGCGGCAGCCAGCTCGACAGCTTTGCTCGCCGGCCCCTGTGGGAAGCGGGGCTCGATTATGCCCACGGCACAGGTCACGGCGTCGGCAGCTTCCTGTCGGTTCACGAGGGACCGCAGCGCATTTCGCCGGTCGGCAGCGCGCAGAGCGGCGGCGATGAGCCGCTCCAGGCCGGGATGATCCTTTCCAACGAGCCCGGCTATTACAAGAGCGGCGACTACGGCATTCGCATCGAAAATCTGGTGCTGGTGGTCGCGCGCCAGATCGAGGGCGCCGAGAAAGAGATGCTCGGCTTCGAGACCTTGACCTTCGCGCCGATCGACCGGCGCCTGATCGAGCCGCAGATGCTGACCATGGAGGAGCTCGCCTGGCTCAATTGCTACCACGCCCATGTGCTGGCCAAGATCGGCCCCGAGCTCGAGCCGGCCGCGCTCGCCTGGCTGCAGGCCGCCTGCGCGCCGATCGGGCTGGAATGAGGGTGGAGGATATTCTCGTTCAGGCCTCGCTTAGCTCGGGTTTCCGGCTTCGCCATGCCCCCGGCATGGCTCCAGTCGATTTCCGTGCCCGCCAGTCCCCCGGACTGGCTGCGCGCGGAAATGGTGCTGCCGGTGAGGATTGAACTCACGACCTCACCCTTACCAAGGGTGTGCTCTACCACTGAGCTACGGCAGCGCTTGCGGAGGTGGCGCGCCTATGCGGGGACGGCGCTTCCCAGTCAACCCGCTGATCCGCCCCATTTGAGGAGCCGATGAGCAAGGACAAGGAGCGCGAGGAGCGGCTGGCGGCCGCGCTGCGCGAGAACCTCAGGCGACGCAAGGCGCAGCTGCGCGCCGGCCGGGATGCCCGGGCGGACAAGGCCGACTGATGCGCTTTTTCTCCGACAATGCCGCACCCGCGCATCCCCGGGTGATCGAGGCGATCGCGGCCGCCAACCGGCTCGACACGGCCTATGATGGCGATGAATGGAGCCGGCGTCTCGACGGCGCTTTCTCCGACCTGTTCGGGACCGAGGTCCGTGCCCTTTGGGTGACGACTGGCACCGCGGCCAATTGCCTGGCTCTTGCCGCCATGTGCCCGCCTTATGGCGCCGTCCTGTGCCACCGGGACGCGCATATCGAGAATGACGAGGCCGGCGCTCCCGGCTTCTTCACCGGCGGGGCCAAGCTGATCCTGCTAGAGGGGGAGGGGGCGAAGATCAGCCCGGATGTCGTCGAGGCGGCGATCGGGCGGATCCGCAAGGACGTGCACCAGGTCCAGCCGGCGGCGCTGTCGATCACCAACGCGACTGAATATGGCCTTGCCTACCGGTCGGCCGAAATCGCCGCGCTCGGCGCACTGGCGCGGCGCCACGGGCTCGGCTTTCATATGGACGGCGCCCGCCTCGCTAATGCCTTGGTTTCGACCGGCGAAAGCCTCGCCGACGTGACATGGCGCGCCGGTGTCGACGCCTTGAGCTTCGGCTTCGTCAAGAATGGCGGGCTGAATGCGGAGGCGCTGATCCTCTTTCGCACCGAGCTTGCCGACGAGATTGCGGTGCGGCGGAAGCGCGCCGGCCACCTCCTGTCGAAGGGCCGGATGCTCGCTGCGCAGCTGCTTGCCATGCTCGAGGGCGACCTGTGGCTCGATAATGCGCGGGCCGCCAATGCGACGGCACAGGCGCTCGCCCGGGCCGCGCCCGATCGGCTGGTCTATCCGGTCGAGGCCAACGAAGTGTTCCTGAAGGTCAGCGCTAACGAGGCCGCGGGTCTGCGCGCGCAAGGCTTCGACTTCTACGATTGGGGTCCAGGCGAGATCCGGCTGGTCACAAGCTGGAACCAGCAGGGCGAAGCGGTCGAGCGGCTGGCCGGGGCGATCGCCGCGCTGTGAGCCAGCGCCACGCCGATTTTCGGCACGTCGTCCTCCCCTTCATCATCTTCACCGGCATCTGGGGATCGACCTGGATCGTGATCCGGGGACAGCTGGGCATCGTCCCGCCGCAATGGTCAGTCGCCTACCGATTCATCATTGCCGCAGTCGCGATGTTCGCGATCGCTGCCGCGAAAGGCGATGATTTGCCGCTGGGACGGCGGGGTCTCGCGCTTGCCGCCGTGCTCGGCTTCACCCAGTTCTGCGTCAACTTCAACGCCGTCTATCTTGCCGAGCGGCACATCACATCGGGGGTCGTCGCAACCGTCTTCGCATTGCTGTTGATCCCGAGCAGCCTAATGGCCTGGGCCTTCCTTGGCCAGAAGCCGACCCCGCGCTTCTTGTGGACCTCGCTCATCGCGGTTTTCGGCATCGGCCTGCTGTTCGTCCACGAGCTGCAGGTGCAGGCGGCCAACAGCACCGCCGTCGCTGCCGGCATCGGTATAACGATCATCGGTATGCTCGGCGCGTCGGCCGCCAATGTGCTCCAGGCGCGGCCCGAGGCTCGCCGCTTCCCGCTGTTCGCGCTCCTCGCCTGGTCGATGGCTGCGGGTGCGGCGATCGACCTGCTCGTCGCCTTCGCCTTGACCGGCCCGCCGGTCTGGGACCCGCGGCCGGCCTATTGGCTCGGCCTCCTCTATCTCGCGCTCGCCGCCTCGGTCCTGACCTTCAGCCTTTATTATCCGGTGGTGCGGCGCATCGGCCCGGCAAAAGCGGCCTATTCGAGCGTCCTGGTGCCGATCATCGCCATGGGCTTCTCGACCTGGCTCGAGGATTATCGCTGGACGCCGCTGACCATCGCGGGCGCTTTGCTTGCGGTCGGCGGCATGGCTCTGGCACTGCGCCGCGGGCGCCCGCAAGTCGCGGCTCCAGACGCCGCCTGAAGCGTTGTCCACCCATGCCGTCGACTGTCATTCGCCGCTTCGTCTATGATGAGATGGAGCAGAACCTGTGGGTCGAGTTCACGACCGGCCGCCGCTACGTCTATTCCGGCGTGCCGCAGGACGTTGCCGATGCGCTTCGCGGGGCCTTTGCCAAGGGCGTCTATTTCAACAGCCGCATCCGTGACCGCTTTCCGCACCGCGAGATCACGCACGACCAGGAAGAAACCGGGACCTGAGCGGAGCCGCGCGCGACGCGGAACCGCTGTCGTGGCGGCTCGTTACGCAACAACAACAGCGGACCCAGGGAGAAGGTTCATGGCCGACAATGATCGTGAGGAAGTCGAACGCACGACCGTGGTGGAAAGCGGCGGCGGCGGGGGCGGAGTGCTCGCCGTGGTCCTGCTAATCATCGTGGTGCTGGTGCTGTTGTTCCTGTTCCGCGACCAGCTCGGCTTCGGCGGGACCAACGTCCAGGTCCCGGACAAGATCGACGTCAACGTCAATCAGAGCTGACGCGAGCTTGCAGCAATAGAGCGCGGACGGGTTGCGAGTCCCCGGCCGCGCGTGCGGGCGCGGTTCCTTCCATGGGAGCCGCGCCCGTTTGAGTTTGCTGCGCGGACACACTAACCCCGCGCCCATGGCCGATACGCTCGAATATATGACCGGCTTCGGCGGTCACTTCGAAACGCAGGCGGTGGAAGGGGCGCTCCCGTCCGGGCGCAATTCGCCGCAGCGGCCCGCATATGGGCTGTACGCGGAACAGCTGTCCGGCAGCGCCTTCACCATGCCGCGGTCCGAGAATCGCCGTTCCTGGCTGTATCGGCTGCGGCCCACTGCCGATCACCGCCCGTTCGTGCGTTACGAGGGCGCGCGCCTGTTCGCGGCACCGCCTGCCGCCGCCCCACTCGCGCCCAACCGCCTGCGCTGGGACCCGCCGGCCGATCTTCCGGAAGGGACCGATTTCGTCGACGGTCTGGTGACGATGCTCCACGCCCGTGTGCCGGAAGATCTCGAAGGAGTCGCGGTCCACCTCTACCGCGCAAGCCGCAGCATGGAGCGGGTGTTCGTCGATGCTGATGGCGAGCTGCTGTTCCTGCCGCAGCAGGGGAGCCTCGAAATCCGGACCGAGCTCGGCCGTCTTGATGTGCCGCCCGGCTGGGTCGCGGTGGTGCCGAGAGGCATCAAATTTCGGGTCCTGCTGCCCGAAGGGGAAGCGCGGGGCTATGTCGCGGAGAATTACGGCGCGCCCCTCCGTCTCCCGGACCTCGGCCCGATCGGCTCCAACGGGCTTGCCAACGCGCGCGATTTCGAAACGTCGGTCGCCTGGTTCGAGGATCGCGACGAGCCGACCGAGGTGGTGCAGAAAAGCCTCGGTCACCTGTGGACGACGACGCTCGACCATTCTCCGCTCGATGTCGTCGCCTGGCACGGCAATTACGCGCCCTACCGCTACGATCTCTCTCGCTTCAACACGATCGGCACGGTGAGCTTCGATCACCCCGACCCGTCGATTTTCACCGTGCTCACCAGCCCGACCAACGTGCCCGGCCGAGCCAACGCCGACTTCGTCATCTTCCCGCCGCGCTGGATGGTCGCCGAGGATACGTTCCGGCCGCCCTGGTTCCACCGCAATGTGATGAGCGAGGCGATGGGTCTGATCTACGGCGAATATGATGCCAAGGCCGAAGGTTTCGCCCCGGGCGGCCTCAGCTTGCACAATCTGATGAGCGGCCACGGGCCCGATGTCGAAAGCTGGCGCAAGGCGAGCGAAGCCGAGCTCAAGCCGGCGAAGGTCGAAGGGACGATGGCATTCATGGTTGAGACTTGCTGGCCCTACCTGCCCACCGAGTTTGCAATGGAGCGGGCCCAGCCGGATTATGACATGGCCTGGGCCGGCTTTCCGAAGGCCAAGCTGCCGTGATCGACGAAAGCAACGATCCAGGACTCGCGAGCTGGGTGGCGAGCGCGCAGGGCAGCGACTTTCCGATCCAGAACCTTCCCCTCGGCATATTCTCGGTCGGCAACCGACGCCGGCGGCCGTGCGTCGCGATCGGCGACTTCGTCCTCGATCTTGTCGCGATTGCCGACTTGCTCGACGAGGAATGGCGCGAGGATCTGTCGCAGCCGGTGCTCAACAGCTGGCTCGCGCGCGGGCAGGATGCGCAGCGCGCGCTGAGGTCGAGGTTGCAAGAGCTGCTTTCCGACGAACGTTATCGCGATGATGTCGAGCCGGAGCTGATCGGTCTCACCGAAGCGCGCATGCACGTGCCCTGCTTCATCGGCGACTACACCGATTTCTACGTCGGCATTCATCACGCGACCAACGTCGGCCGGCAGTTCCGGCCCGACAACCCGCTGCTCCCAAACTACAAATATGTGCCGATCGGCTACCACGGCCGCGCGAGCTCGGTGCGGGCGTCGGGCGAGCCCGTTATCCGTCCGTGCGGCCAGCGCAAGGCGCCCGACGCCGAGGTACCGGAATACGGGCCAAGCCGCCGCCTCGACTATGAGCTGGAACTTGGAGTCTGGATCGGCACCGGCAACGAACTCGGCTCGCCGATACCGGTCGGCCAGGCGGACGAGCATATCGGCGGCTATTGCCTACTCAACGATTGGTCGGCGCGCGATCTTCAGGCGTGGGAGTATCAGCCGCTGGGTCCGTTTCTCGCCAAGAATTTCCTGACCAGCATCAGCGCGTGGATCGTCACCCCGCAGGCGCTTGCGCCGTTCCGGAGGGCAATGCCGCCGCGGCCGGCAGGGGACCCCGAGCCGCTGCCCTATCTGCAGGAGCCGGAGCCGGACAGGGCGGCCTTGGCCATCCAGCTCGAAGCCACGCTGACGACCGAAGCGATGCGGCGGCAGGGCCTTGATCCGCATGTGCTGTCGCGCGGCTCGGCCGACGCGTCCATGTACTGGAGCGTCGCGCAGATCGTCGCGCACCACAGCTCGAACGGCTGCAACCTTCAGCCCGGCGACTTGATCGGCACGGGCACATTGTCGACCGCCGGCGCCGAGGGCTTGGGATCGCTGCTCGAAATCAGCCGCGGCGGCAAGCAGCCGGTGACGCTCGCCAGCCGTGAAACGCGCAGCTTCCTCGAAGATGGCGACGAGATCACGCTGCGCGCCTGGTGCGAGGGTGGCGGAGTACGGATCGGTTTCGGCGAATGCGTCGGCCGCGTCGCCGCTTCAGGCTAGGCCGAGGCTTTCAGCCATCAGGCGGGTAACATTGTAGAGCCGGTCCAGCGCCGGAGTGGCGATTCCGCGCTCGCGTGCAATCTCGATCGGAGCGCCGAGCAAAGCCTCGAGCTCGATCGGCCTGCCCGCCTCCACATCCTGAAGCATCGAGGTCTTGAACGCGCCGAGGCGCGCCGTCACCTGCATCCGGTCCTCGCCGCTTTCGCTGATCGGACAGCCGATCGCCGCGCCGACTTCGGCAAGCTCCGCCATCCCCTCCAGCATCCAGGCGCGGCACTCCGGATCTGTGAGGATCTTGTCGGCCGTGGCGCGGGTCAGCGCGGACAGCGGGTTGATCGTCGCATTGCCCCACAATTTGTACCAGATCGCGCGTCGGACATCGTCGCTGGGCTCGCAGCGAATGCCCGCATCCTCGAACAGTGCGCGCAGCCGCTCGACGCGCGCGCTTGGCCCGCCGTGCGGCTCGCCGAGGATCAGCTTGTCGGCATGCTTTACCTCGATACAGTTCGCCGCCGGGCGGCTGCAGGAGGCGTGGACGACGCAGCCGATCAGCTGGTTGAGCGGAAGCGCATTCGAAATCGTCCCATCCGGGTCGACCGAGCCGAGCCGTACGCCCTCGACGAACCACCAGGGCACGCCGTTCAGCATCGGTACGATCAGCGTCTTTTCGCCAATCAACGCCCCGAGTTCCGGAGCGAGCGCGGGCAGCGCCGGCGCTTTTACCGCGATGATCACCAGGTCCTGGACGGCGATGCGCTCGGCCTTGTCGGCGGCGGCGATCGCGCTCACGAATTCCTCGCCGCCGTCAATCAGGCGCAGGCCCTCGGCGCGGATCAGCCCGAGCGTTTCACCGCGGGCAAGAATGCTGACCTGTTGTCCGGCGATCCCCAGCTTCGCTGCGACCCAACCGCCGATCGCCCCTGCTCCGACGACGCAAATGCGCATCAGCTTTTCTCGTCGTGCCAGATGAGGCGGAGGCCGGGGTGCCTCCGACCCGCGTCAAACAAAGTGGTGCCGCTTGAGGGACTCGAACCCACGACCCCATCATTACGAATGATGTGCTCTACCAGCTGAGCTAAAGCGGCTTGGCTCACGGAAGTGCGCGCGCCCTATCAGGGCATCGGCGGCACGGCAAGCAGGCTGCTGGGCGCCGCGTCTGCCAAATATGCTTAACGCTTTGGTAACCCGCGGCGGCCATTCTGCGCCGACTGGTAGAGTGGGACCGGGCTGGGCGATGGACAGTTACCGCGAGTATCCGAGCGATTTCGAGCCTGCAGCGGAGGCGCCGCCGCAGGCGGACGCCGTCGCCATCATCGGCACCGACGAGCGCCGGATGCACGTTCGCGCGTACAATTATTGGGTTTCGCTGCTCGAGGGCCGGGATTTTCCGTCCATCGAGGACCTCGAGCCGGCCGACCTGCAGGATTTCGCCCCGCACAGCGTCCTTCTCGATTTCACCTGCGGGCGCGACAATCCCGCTTTGCCTTACGTCGGAGCGGCGATCCGCGACGAGTGCGGGCTGGACGATGGAGTGCGCACCATCGCCGACGTACCGAGCCGGTCTCTGCTGTCGCGTCTCACCGACCATTATCTGCAGATCATCGCCAATCGCGCGCCGGTCGGCTTCGAGGCCGAGTTCGAGAACCCGCGCGGCGAGACGCTGTGCTACCGCGGTATCTTGATGCCCTTCTCGTCGGATGGCGACACCATCGACTTCATTTACGGGGTGATCAACTGGAAGCGGCTTGGCGCCGAGGTGCTGCCGCCCGATGAGGCGAGCGGAGCCGCGGACGTGGACGAGGTTGCCGCTGCGCCAGGTGAAGAGCCGGAGACGGCGTCACTCGAAGAGGCTGCCAACGAGGCCGAGCCGGTGACGGCCGCAGCGGAAGTCGCTGCGGAATGCACGCCGGCGACCGGCACTGCTGGTGTCGATTCCCACGTCGCCTGGGAGGATGGTCCGCTCGCCGAGACCGACGACGACCTGATCCCGGTCGTAGAACTCGACGAGAATGCCGGGCTTGCCGATCGGCTGTGGGCCGCTCGCGAGACCGCGGAGACGGTGAAGGCAGGCGAGGGCCGCACCCGCGCTGCGCTCTACCGCGCCTTGTCGCTGGCTTATGATTTTGCCGTCGCAGCCGCCGAAAACCCCGAGGATTATGCGGAGCTTCTCGAGGAGTCGGGCGTCAAGGCCCAGGCCCGCGCCCCGATGACCCCGATCGTCAAGCTCGTCTTCGGGGTGGATTACGACAAGGCGCGGCTGACGGAATTCGCCGCCGCGCTTTCCTTCGCGCAGCGCCAGCAGGTCTCGCTCGGCGGCTTTCAGGCATTCATCGAGGCGCAGCCGGGCGGGCTCAAGGCGCTGGTCGCGGCCGAGCGCGAGGCGCGGCGGCCCGACAAAAGAGCCGACAGCAAGGGTGACGAGGCCCGCGCGAAACTGCGCGAAGCTCCGTCCATCTCGCTCGCCGATGTTCCGGTCGAAGAGGAATTTGCGGTCGTTGTTACGCGCCGCGGCGCGGATGGCCGGCATGAGCCCGTCGCCATCGTCGCGGACGAGGCGCTGGTCGAACGCGCGATCCGCCGCGCCGCCTGAGCGGGGCGCCGGCTGGAGGTCCGGAGGCGGGGTTGTCCCCTTCCGGAGCGCGGGTCTATAGGCCCGCCAGCCCACAGCCCCGGAGCATAATCTTTCCATGACGGCTCATTCGCGCCTGGACCCGCCCCTGGTCGAGAGCATTCGCAAGGCGCTGACCGCAAACGCGTTGCCCGGGGAGACTCAGGGACTGGGCAAGGATGCCGAGCGCCAGGCGGCCGAGTTCCTTGCCGGCGTTGCCGCGCGGCGCAAGCGGGGCGAGCTCGGGCTGGCGATCGAGTCCACCGGCGGTGAGGCGGGCCATCGGCGGATGCGCATCGGCATCGTCAATGACGACATGCCGTTCCTCGTCGATTCCGTCGCCAATGCGATTGCGGCGCGGCAATTGACCATCCACCGGCTGCTTCACCCAGTGGTGTGCGTCGAGCGCGACGGGGACGGCGAACTGCAATCGATCGAGCCGCTCTGCGACGACAAGAGCCGGCGCGAATCGATGATGTATTTGGAGCTCGACCGCGCCGATGCGCGGCGGCGGCACGAGCTTGCCGCCGATCTCCGCCGCGTGCTCGAGGACGTCCGCCTTGCGGTGCGCGACTGGCGGGCGCTGCAGCAACGCATGCGCGATGACGCTGCCGCGATCTCCGACCCCGAGGGGTCAGCCCTCCTCAACTGGTTCGCGGACGGCGCCATGACCCTGCTCGGCTACCAGGTCGAGAGGCCCTATGCCGTTCCCTCCGAGGCCCTCGGCATCTTCAGCATTCCCGGTGCTCCGACCGACGAGGGCGGCTGCGTCGGCGCGATGCGCTATTTCGAGCAGGGCGGCGACATCCCGCTAATGGCCAAGGCCGAGCGCAAGTCGACCGTCCACCGCCGGGTGCCGCTCGACCTGGTGGTCGTGCCGATCAAGGAGGGCGACAAGGTCGCCGGAATCGGGGTCCACGCCGGCCTGTGGACCAGCGAAGCGCTGCGCGTCCCGCCTGAAGAGGTGCCGGTGCTGCGCTCGCGGCTCAAGCAGCTCGACCGCGACTTCGGGTTCGATCCGAAGGGGCATAGCGGCAAGGCGCTTCGCCATGCCGTGGCGTCGCTGCCGCGCGACCTGGTCATCGCGATCGATTATCAGGCGCTTCGATCGTTGGTGATGACGGCCATGTCGCTCGCCGACCGGCCGCGCCCCGCGCTGCTTCAGGTGCGCTCGATCCTCAAGGGCCAGCTGTTCACTTTCGTCTGGCTGCCGCGCGAGGAGTTGACCACGGCCCGCCGTACGGCGATCGCGATGCTTCTCGAAAATGAGGTGGGCCGCGAGATCACCAGCTGGTCGGTCGAACTCGGCGATGGCGACTTGGCGCTCATCCGGTACACCCAATATATCGACGAGGAGGCCCCGCCGCCCGACGCCGAAGCGCTCGACGCCGCCGTCGTGGAGATGGTGCGCGGCTGGGCTCCCGCGGTCGAGTCCGAGCTGATCAATGCCGTCGGAATCCCCCGCGCGACGCGGCTTGCGCTGACCTTCATCGGCGCATTCCCCGATGGGTACAGGGCCCGCACCGCCCCCGAGGAGGGGGCAGCCGACATATTGCGTATTTGCGCGCTCCTGGACGACCGCGACCGCGACGTTCGGATCACCCGTCTCGACACCGACGCGCCCGGTCACCTGCGGCTCAAGACCTACCGCCGCGGCGGCCTCATCCCGCTTTCGGAAGCGGTCCCGGTGCTCGAGAATTTCGGATTCCGGGTGCTCGAGGAATTCCCCACGGCGCTCGCCGGCGGAATCGGTTACGTCCACGATTTCCGGGTCGAGCTCGCACCCGATACGGACGTGGACGCGATCCTCGCCCGCGTGCCGGATATCGAGCGGGCGATCGCCAACGTTTTGTGCGGCGCTGCCGAGGACGATGAATTCAACCAGCTCGTGCTGTACGCCGGCCTCGACACGCAGGCAGTGGTGTGGCTGCGCGCCTGGTTCCGCTATTTGCGCCAGACGGGCAGCAGCTTCGGGCTGGTGACCGTGGTCGAGGCGCTGCGGCGTGCTCCCAACGCGACGCGCGCACTGGTCGGACTATTCGTTGCAACGCACGATCCGAAGGTCACCGGCCGCGACCAGCAGGTCGACCGCTTTCGGTCAGAGCTTGACCGCTCGCTGGCCAAGGTCCGCTCGATCGACGACGATCGCATTTTGCGGCGGCTCCGCTCCCTGATCGAGGCGGTCGTCCGCACCAACGCCTTCGCAGCGGCGGCAGCCGAGGCTCTGGCATTCAAGATCAACTCATCCCTGGTCCCGGGGCTTCCGCGGCCGGTGCCGTGGCGCGAGATCTGGGTGTATAGCCCGCGCGTCGAAGGCATTCACCTGCGTGGCGGCCCAGTGGCGCGCGGCGGGTTGCGGTGGTCTGACCGGCGCGACGATTTCCGCACGGAGATTCTCGGGCTGATGAAGGCCCAGCTGGTGAAGAATGCCGTGATCGTGCCGACGGGAGCGAAGGGCGGCTTCTATCCCAAGCAACTGCCGCCAGTGACGAGCCGCGACGCGTGGCTGGCGGAGGGCACTGAGAGCTACCGCATCTTCATCCGGTCGTTGCTTTCCGTCACCGACAATCTCGTCAATGACAAGGTCGTGCACCCGCACGACGTCGTGGTGCACGACGACGACGACCCTTATTTCGTCGTTGCCGCCGACAAGGGGACCGCGACCTTCTCGGACATTGCCAACGCGATTGCGCTCGAGCGCAACTTCTGGCTGGGCGATGCTTTCGCCAGCGGCGGGTCGAACGGCTACGATCACAAGGCGATGGGGATCACCGCCAAGGGCGCGTGGATTTCCGTCCAGCGCCATTTCCTCGAGATGGGGATCGACGTTCAGACTGAATCCATCACCGTTGCCGGCTGCGGCGACATGTCGGGCGATGTGTTCGGCAATGGCATGCTGCTCTCGAAGGCAATCAAGCTCGTCGCCGCGTTCGACCACCGGCACATCTACATCGATCCGGCGCCGGACCCGGAAGCGAGCTGGGCCGAGCGCAAGCGCTTGTTCGAACTGCCGCGGTCGAGCTGGGAAGATTATGACGCGAAGCTGATCTCCAAGGGGGGCGGCGTATTCGCACGCGCCGAAAAGATGATCAGCCTCAGCCCGGAAGCGCGCGCGGCGCTTGGCATCGAGGACAAATCGCTCGATCCAACGGCGCTCATCAACGCGATCTTGAAGGCGCCGGTCGACCTGCTCTGGTTCGGGGGCATCGGCACGTACATCAAGTCATCCGCGCAGAGTCATGCGGATGTTGGCGACCCCTCGAACGACGCGCTTCGCGCGAGCGCGAGCGAGCTTCGCGCGCGGGCCATTGGCGAGGGAGCCAACCTGGCGATTACCCAGGCCGGCCGCATCGAGTTCGCGGAGCGCGGCGGGCGTATCAATACCGACTTCATCGACAACAGCGCCGGCGTCGACTGCTCCGACAATGAAGTGAACATCAAGATCCCGCTCAACCGCGAGATGCGCGAAGGCCGGCTCGCGCTCGACGCCCGCAACAAGCTTCTCGCACGCATGACGGACGACGTTGCAGAGCTCGTGCTCGAGGATAATCGGCTGCAGTCGCTGGCGCTGTCTGTCGCTGAATCCGGCGGCGCGCAGGCGCTTCCCGGACATGTGCGGACGATCGAGTTGCTCGAGGCCTCGGGCAGGCTCGACCGCAAGGTCGAAGGGCTGGGTACGAGCGACGAGCTGATGCGCCGCGCGCAGGAGAATCGCGGGCTGACCCGTCCCGAGCTGGCGGTCGTGCTGTCGCTCTCCAAGCTGGCGCTCCAGGACGCTGCGGAGGATTTGGGCCTCGCCGATGACGCAGTGGTGGGCCCGCAGCTGTTCGAGGCCTTTCCGCAGGCCATTCGCAAGGCGCATGCGGACGCGATTCGCGCGCACCGATTGCGCAACGAGATCCTCGCCACGAAGGTTGCCAACCGCTTGGTCAATCGCCTCGGCCCCGGGGTCGCGTTCGACCTGACGGAGGAAGAAGGCGCGTCGCTCCAGCAGGTCGTTTCCGCCTTCCTGGTCGCTGAGCGCCTGCTCGATCTCGATCGCTTGTGGCAATCGATCGAACAATGCGACCTGCCGGAGACCGTACGGATCGAGCTGTTCGGCATCGGCGCGGCGAGCGTCCGCGCGCATCTGTCCGACATCTTGCGATCGGCCGGAGGCGAAACGCGCGTCGAGAAACTCTGCGCGTTGCTCGAGCCGGGCGTGCGCAAGATCTCGTCGGCGGCGACCAAGCTGATCCGGGCCGAGGTGCGCAATGAAGCGGCCGCTCGGCGCGACCGGCTACTCGCCCTTGGCGCGAGCGACGAGCTTGTCCGGCTGCTCGTCCGCCTGTTCGAGCTCGACGGGATCTTCGGGATTGCGGGGCTCGCGGCGCGCAACAAGCTCGATGAGCTGTCGGTGACGCGCGCCTATACGCGTCTCGGGGAAGCGCTGGGCCTCGACTGGGCGCAGCAGCAGGTCGCACGGTTCGTCCCCGCCGACCAATGGGAAAGGCTGCTCACGGCGGGGCTGGCGCGCGACTTCGAGCAGCTGCGCATCGAGTTTCTGAGCCGTTGCCGCGGTAAGGACGTCGATGCCGGAGTCGAAGAGTGGGTCGCCGAACACCAGGCCCGAATCGAGCAGTTCCGCAAGCTCATCGCGCGGGCACGCAGCGAAGGGCATGTCAGCGCGCCGATGCTCGCGCAGATTGCGAGTCAGGCGCGGATCTTGCTGGGACGCTGATGCGAATCGCGGTCCTGGTCCCGGCGCCCGACTATCAGGAGCCATGGGCATGGACCTACGAGCCCCAAGCGCGCGCGCTGGCTGACGCCGGCGCTGAAGTTACCGCAATTGCCTGGACCGACGTCGGCGAAGTTTCCGGGTTCGACCTCATCCTGCCGATCATCGCCTGGGGCTATCATCTCGATTATGAGCGCTGGCTCGCTTTGCTCGATCGGGCCCAGTCGGAGCGTTGGCCGCTGATCAACTCACCAGGGTTGCTGCGCTGGAATGGCGACAAGGCCTATCTGGCAGAGCTCGCCGACCGCGGCGTTCCGACCGTGCCGACGCTCGCCGTGGAATCCTGCTGCGACGCGGACCTCGAGGAAGCGCGCCGCCGCTTCGGCTGCGACACTTTGGTGATCAAGCCGCCGGTCTCGGCAAGCGCGAGCGGAACGCATCGCGTGGGCCCGAATGACGACTTGCCCGGCGAATGCCTGCGCCGGCCGATGATCATCCAGCCCTTCATCGAGGAAATCGCGCGCAGCGGCGAATTCTCGCTGATGCTGTTCGACGGCGAGTTCAGCCATTGCGTCGTCAAGCGGCCCGCCGATGGCGATTTTCGCGTCCAACCGCATCTGGGCGGCATCACCTTGCCTTCGCCCCCGCCGTCCGGCGCCGAGCGCCTCGCTCACGCAGCGCTCGCCGCTGCTCCTGAAAAGGCAACCTACGCGCGCGTCGATATGATCGCCGACGATGAGGGCACGCTTCGGATCATGGAATTGGAGCTGATCGAGCCGGCATTGTTCCTCGACCACGCCCCCGACCGAGGAAAAGCCTTCACAAGGTCGATCCTAAGCGCCGCGCAAACAGCCACTGCCTGATCGCCGAGGTCAGGTTCGGCCGCTTTTCGGCGTCGAGCCGGGCTGCATCGATCTCCGCCACCAGGGCATTGACGGCGATGCCGCGATCGCGTGCCGCTGCCTCGAGCGCGCGCCAGAACATCGGCTCGAGGCTGATAGAGGTTGGGTGACCGGCAATCAGTACCGAGCGTTTCTTTGGCGGCGCGTAGTCCGCCATCAATACATATGCTGGCCGCCGTTGATCGACAGTGTCGAGCCGGTGATGAAGCCGGCGTTCTCGTCGACCAAAAAGGCGACCCCGCGGGCGATTTCTTCGGCCTGGCCGAGGCGTCCGACCGGTATCCGCGCGACGATCTTGCCGAGCACGTCTTCCGGCACGGCGGCGACCATGTCAGTGTCGATATAGCCCGGCGCGATCGCATTGACCGTGACGCCGAAGCGCGCGCCTTCCTGCGCCAGGGCCTTGGTGAAGCCGTGAATGCCCGACTTGGCGGCCGCGTAATTGACCTGGCCATACTGGCCCGCCTGGCCGTTGATCGAGCCGATGTTGACGACGCGGCCGTAGCCGCGGCCGGTCATGCCCTCGAACACCGCCTTGGCCATGTTGAAGCAGCCGCCGAGGTTGACGTCGATCACCTCCTGCCACTTCGCATGATCCATCCGCTTCATCGTCGCGTCCCGGGTAATGCCGGCGTTGTTGACCAGCACGTCGACTGGACCGAGGTCAGCCTCGACCTTGCGGACGCCCTCCTGGCAAGCCTCGAAATCGGCGACGTCCCATTTGTATGCGGCAATGCCCGTGCGCTCGCTGAATTCGCGCGCGCGTTCTTCGTTGCCGGCATAGTTGGCCGCCACGGTCATGCCCATGTCGCGAAGCGCAATGCTGATCGCCTCGCCGATCCCACGCGTACCTCCGGTGACGATCGCCACTCGAGCCATGCGGTCCCTCCTGTTGCTCACTTCCGCTTATTCAGCGTTAACCCAGCCGGCAAGTTCGCGCCCGATCAATTGCGCTATCATGTCCATGCCCTCCGGTGAGTCGTTCAGGCAGTCGAGCAGCGCGAACTGTTCGCCGCCACCGGCGAGGAACGTCTCCTTGCCGCGGATCCCGAGCTCCTCGAGCGTCTCGATGCAATCCGCAGCAAAGCCTGGCGCGGCGATGGCAATGCGCTTCACGCGCTGCTTCGGGTAATCCGCGAGCACGGCGTCGGCCGCCGGCTCGAGCCATTTGGCGCGTCCGAATTTCGACTGGAACGCAACGTCGACCTTGCGCCCAAGCGCCTGCGACAGCAGCCGCGCGCTTTTCCGGCAATGGCAATGATAGGGGTCGCCAAGCTCTAACGTTCGCAGCGGCATTCCGTGGAAGCTCAGCAGCAGACGATCAGGCTCGAAATCGAGCGCGCCGAGCTGCCGCTCGAGGTTTGCGCGCAGCGCTTCGATGTACAGCGGGTCGTCGTAATAAGGCGGCAGGGTGCGGATCGCGGGCTGGAACCGCATCCGCGCGAGGGTCGCGAACACTGCATCGTTCGCCGTCGCGGTCGTTGCCGCGCAATATTGCGGATAGAGCGGCGCGGTCAGGATCCGCGTGCATCCTTCCGCGACCATTTTTTCCAGCGCGGCGGCGATGCCCGGATGGCCGTAGCGCATCGCATAATGGATGCTGAGCTGCGGCATGCGCTCGCGCAGCGCTTCGGCTTGGCGCTGCGCGATCACGCGGAGCGGCGAGCCTTCGTTGGTCCAGATCTGATTGTAGGCCTCTGCCGATCTCTTCGGCCGCGTGCGGAGGATGATTCCGTGCAGGATCGGCTTCCATGCAAGCCGCGGAATTTCGATTACGCGCGGGTCGCTCAGGAATTCGGCGAGGTAGCGGCGAACGGCGCGCGCTTCGGGCGCATCGGGTGTGCCGAGGTTGATCAGCAGCACGCCGATCTTCGGCTGTGGAACGTCGATGTGGTCGGCCGGCCGGGTCATGTCACGCCGCCATAGGGTCGAACGGCAGCGAGCGCATCCGTTTCCCGGTGGCGGCGTAGATCGCGTTGGCGACGGCGGGCGCGAGGACGGTCGCGCCCAGCGCGCTGACTCCGCCCGGCTCTTCGCGGCTTTCGAGGATTGCGACGGAAATCTCCGGCGAGTCGACGAGCCGCGGCAGACCGACCGCGCCAATCGGTCGCGCGCGCGGCATGCCGGAAAGCCACTCCGCTGCCGGGACCAGCGCCTGCCCTAGCGCCCATGTCAGTCCCCCGGCCACTTGCTGCTCGACCAGCGAAGGATTGATGACCCGGCCGCAGTCCACCGCTGCCACCAGGCGCTCGACTTTCACCCTAAGGTCGGAGCCGATGGTTGCGTTGGCGACGAGTACGATATGCGATCCGAACGCGGAGCAGCCAGCGAGGCCCATCGTGCTCCCCCGACCGCCGCCATCCCACTGCGCTCGCCGCGCTGCGGCCTGCAGGCAGCGCGCGAGGCGGATGTTGCCGCCAAGCATCGCCATGCGAAATGCGAGCGGCTCGATCCCCGCCGCGTGGGCCAGTTCATCGGTGAAGCTCTCGTTGAAGAAGCAAAATTCCCGCTCTGGCGACCCGCGCATATAGCCCGCGGTGAAGCGGATCGGGACGGTCAGGGCCTCGATCGCAAGGTTGGGCACGCCGTAGGGCGGCACCGCCCCGCTGAGACCGATCTTGCCCGGGAAGGGGGGCCGGGAACGGCGCGAAAGAGAGGCGAGCGCGGCCCCGAAACCGTCGGCGGCGGCGACCCGCATCTTACACGCGGCCGTGATCCCGCCAGCCCCCGGGAGCGCCGTCATTCGCGCCATCGCCCCGCCCGACGGGCGATCCGCATTCTGGCTTGCCGATTGCGACAGCGTCAGCTGCACCGGCCGTCCCGTCTCGCGGGTCAGTCGCACTGCTAGGGGAATGGCGTCGGAAACGAGTGCCCGCCCTCCGGGCTCCCCGGCCGGCATCGGGTAGAATTGGACCTCAGCGCCAGCCGCCGCGGCCTTCGCCGCCTCCCGCGCCGCGTCTGGCGCGAGCGTCGCGGCCCAGACCTCGACACGGTCGGAGGTGGCGCGCGCGGTGGCCGACAGCGGCTCGAGGCCAAGGTGCAGCGCAGGCGCGACATGGTAGGTGGCGGCCAGCGTCCGGGCGCCGCGCGTCACGCCGTCATAATCGCCGCGGCTGAACCACCGTCTCGCATCGCCCGCGGCAAGCGTTCGTTCGAAGAGCGGGCGGAGTTGCGGCTCGCTCGCTGGCGCAGCGAACAGCGGGGTGGCGGCCTTGAGGGCTTGCTCGGCCGCCCACCAGCTGTCGGCAACGACGGCCAGCGCCGTGTCTGTGGCCGACACGTGTCGAACCCCTGGAACGCGCTCTGCCGCCTCGCGAGAGAATGTCTTCAAGCGTCCGCCAGGAGGAGCAAGACGCGCGGCGCCGTAGAGCAGGCCGGGCAAGCGCACGTCGCTTGCGAACCTCCAGCCGCCGGCCGTCTTCGCCGGCGCGTCGAGCCGGGGCAATGCTTCGCCTGCGCGCGGTTCGCGGAGTGGAGCGCGGCGCGGCGGTCTGCGCCCGGCGGCCTCCTCGGCCAAGTCTCCGAAGCCGGCCTTGCGCGGTCCGCAAGTGACGAAGCCGTTGGCAGTGTCGCACTCCGCCGAATCCACGTTCCACCGCTTTGCGGCGGCTTCGATCATCATCGTCCGGGCGGTCGCTCCGGCCTCGCGCATCGGCTGCTCGAAAGCGCGGACCGAGGTCGAGGCCGCCGTGATCCTGATGTCCGGAGGCCAGCCCAATGTCGCGGCGAGGGGATTGCCGTAGCCGGGCGCGAGGGGCGTGGGCTCGACGGCGACATGGTCCCACCGCGCGCCAAGCTCCAGTGCGACGACCTGGGCCAGCGCGGTCCAGATGCCCTGGCCGGTTTCGGTTTGCGGCACGGCGACCGTGATGCGCCCGTCGTCCGCGACCTTGATGAACGGGCCGAACGCCTGTTCATCGGCGCGCACCGAAAGGTCGCTGGCCAGGCGCCGCGGCCACAATGAAATGGCGACGATGAGACCGATGCCGGCGCCGCCGCCGACAAGGACGGTCCGCCGGTCGAGCTTCAACGCGTGTACTGGGCCCGCAGCGCTCGCCGGTCGATCTTGCCCGTCCCCAGACGCGGCAGCGGCTCGTCGGACATGATGATCCGCTCCGGCAGCTTGAACTTGGCGAGGCGTCCGTCGAGAAAGTCCCGAAGCCCGTCGGGCGTCAGGTCCGCGCCGTCCTTGGCATAGACCACGGCGACCGGCACCTCGCCGAGGCGCTCATCGGGCGCGCCGAAGACCGCGACCTCGGCCACGGCCTCGCACGCATAGCATTCCGCCTCGACTTCGGCCGCCGAAATGTTCTCGCCGCCGCGGATGATGATTTCTTTCTTGCGGTCGACGATGAACAGATAGCCGTCCTCGTCGAGATAGCCGATGTCGCCGGTGCGGATGTAGCCGTCGCTGGTCAGCGTCTCCTCGGTCGCTTCCAGGTTGCGCCAATAGCATTTGATATTGGCGGCGGTGCGGATCGCGATCTCGCCGGTTTCGCCCGACGGGAGACGCCGGTCCCCATCGCCGAAGATGGCGACTTCGACAAGCGGTTTCGCTGCCCGGCCCGTGGAGCCGGGCTTAGCTGCGTAATTGCTCCAGAAGTTCATGCAGCCGACCGCGTTGGTTTCGGTAAGGCCGTAGCCGAGCGCGGGCTGCGCTTCCGGAAATTCCTGCTTCAGCCTCTCGACATGGCTGACCGGCCGCGGCGCGCCGCCTGCGGTGATGTCCTTGAGCGAGGAGAGATCATATTTGTGCCGGTCCGGGTGGTTCATCAGCTCCAGGCTCATCGTCGGAACGCCGACGAAATAGGTGATTTTCTCTTTCTCGATCAGCCTCAGTGCGTCGGTCGCGTCCCATTTAGGCATGATCACCATGCACCGCCCGACGACGAAGCTGTTGAGCATCACGGGCACTTCGCCCGTCACGTGGAACAGCGGCACGCTGATCAAGGTACGCGGAGCGGAAGGCGTGATCCCTTGCTGCTCGAGCAGGCCGCGAAGGACGATCAGGCCGAGCGAATAGCAATAGACGCCTGTGGTCACGGCCCGATGCGTCGACAAGGCGCCCTTGGCATCGCCCGTCGAGCCCGACGTGAACAGGATCGTTGCATCGTCCTCGGGCGCCATTTCCGGCAGGTCGGCCGCGGCTCCGCCATCGAGGGTCAGCGCCGCGGTCGCTTTCTCGACGGGCTGGTCGATCGGCAGTGTGAGCAGTTCGAAATCCGAGCAGCGCGCGGCGATCCGCTTCGCCCGCGGTTCGTCGGCGATGATCAGCCTGGGCTCGGTCAGCCGCAACGCATGCTCCATCTCGCCCGGCTCCCACCAGCCGTTGAGCAGGGTCACGACACCTCCGGCCTTGGCGATCGCCATGTAGGTGACGATCCAGGACGGGCAATTGCGCATCGCGATGGCTACGCGGTCACCCTTGCCGATGCCGCGCGCCGCGAGTCCCTGCGCCAATCGCTCCGATATGCGGTCGAGGTCTGCGAAGCTCAGCCGCTCATCGCCCGCAACCACAGCCTCGTTGGCGTTGAGGGCGCAAAAGGTGCGGAAAAAGCTGGGAAGGGTGGTGGGAAAGTTGGTGACGATCGCCCGGCCAAGATCATCCTCGCCGATGATCAGCCGTCCTCCCGGCCCGATGACCCGGGCGAGTTCCTCGTCGAAACGGCGGTCGAGCTCGCTCTGCATCCGATTCCGCGCTCCTTTGCCTTTCAGTCCCTGCGTCTTATGAGGCGCTGATCATCGATGGGGAAGCCCTTGCAAGCCGCGAACGACTCGCAGTTCACCGCCTTTCCGGATCTTGGCCTCACGACGGGCATCGACCTCGGCTTCTTCGAGCTGCGTTGGTACAGTCTCGCCTACCTTGCCGGCATTTTCATCGGCTATTGGTATCTCCTGAAGCTCCTCAAGCAGCCCGGCGCACCGATGGATCGCCGGCATGCTGACGATCTCGTCTTCTACGCTGCCTTGGGTATCATCCTTGGCGGGCGTCTCGGCTATGTGCTGTTCTACAATCCCGGCGAATATTTCCGGAACCCGATCGAGATCGTGAAGCTGTGGGACGGCGGGATGTCGTTCCACGGCGGGGTAATTGGGACCATGCTCGGAATCCTCTATTTCGCGCGCAAGGAGAAGCTCGCCTGGCTTAGGATCCACGATTATGTCGCCTGCTGCGCGCCGTTCGGGCTGTTTTTCGGGCGGCTCGCCAATTTCGTGAATCAGGAATTGTGGGGCGCGCCGACCACCGTGCCCTGGGCGGTTCGCTTCATGGAGCTCACACCCTACGGCCCCGCCCTCGGTCCGCCGCGGCACCCGAGCCAGCTCTATGAAGCAGTCCTCGAAGGGCTCGTTCTGTTCGCGATCCTGGCCTTCATGTTCTGGAAGACCAGGGCCCGATACGAGCCGGGCAAGCTCGTCGGTGCCTTCATCTTCTTTTACGGACTGTTCCGCTTCGGGGTGGAGTTCATTCGCGAGCCCGATCACCAGCTCGTCAAGTTCGCCGAGGCCACGGGCCTGCACATGGGCCAGTGGCTTTCGCTGCCGATGATCATCGGGGGGCTTTATCTGATGCTTACCGCCAAGCGCCGCCGCAACCGCGTCGAGCCGGTGGCCGGTTCCGCTTCGGTGGCGTGACTCCGTTCGAGCGCGCGCTTCGCGAGCGGATCCGCGCGGAAGGGCCGATCAGCGTCGAGGCTTATATGGAAGCCTGCAACGCTTATTATTATTCGACGCGCGATCCGCTCGGCGCTCGGGGTGATTTCACGACCGCGCCGGAAATCAGCCAGATGTTCGGGGAGCTGGTCGGCGCAGCGCTTGCCGAGTGCTGGAAGCGCGCTGGCTCGCCCGCCGATGCGGCCTACGTCGAGCTCGGCCCGGGGCGGGGGACTCTGGCATCCGATGCCCTTCGCGTCATGCGCGCTGCGGGCTTCGACGGCGAGGTCCATCTCGTCGAGACCAGCCCGCTGCTGCGCGTGCGTCAGAAGGAAGCCGTCGCCGATGCATTCTGGCACGACACACTCAATTCGCTGCCGCAGCGACCCGTGTTGCTGGTCGCCAACGAGTTTCTCGATGCGCTTCCGGTTCGCCAGCATGTCGGGGGCGTCGAACGGCTGGTGACGATTGCGGGCGGTGGCCTTGCCTTCGACCGCGACGGGGAAATCGTCGAAACGTCTCTCGCCCGGGACCTAGCCGTGGCGGTGACCGCGCGGCGAATCGTCGCGCACGGCGGCGTCGCGCTGTTCATCGACTACGGCCACGAACGGAGCGCGCCCGGAGACACGCTCCAGGCGGTGCGTGGGCATGCTTTCGCGCCAGTGCTCGCCGACCCGGGTGAGCATGACCTCACCGCCCACGTCGACTTTGAGGCGGCGTCCGCGGCTGCGAGGGAGGCTGGAGCAGCAGTGACCCCGCTCGTGCCTCAAGGCGAATGGCTGAGGCGCCTCGGAATCGAGGAGCGCGCGCAGGCGCTGTCGCGGGCAAATCCGGACCGCGCCGGCGAAATTCAAGCAGCTGTGCACCGCCTGATCGCGAATGAAGAAATGGGCCGCCTGTTCAAGGTGCTGGCGACCCATTCGCTGGACTGGCCGGCGCCCGCCGGGTTCGCATGATCAGCTATCGATCCGCAGCGCCGCGCGATGCCGATGCCATCGCGAGCGTCTTCAGGACGAGTTTCATCGACACGTTCGGGCATCTGTACAGGCCCGACGACCTCGAAGATTTCCTCGCGACGATGACCGCCGAGCGATTTCGCGCCGAAATCGAAGACCCCGATCATGCCTTTTGGCTTGCCTGGGCGGACGAGCTCGCCGGCTACGTCAAGCTCGGCCCACCACAGCTTCCGGTGGAAACTCCGCCGCACACGATCGAGCTATGTCAGCTTTACGTGCTGAAGCCGTGGCACGGCCGCGGCGTTGCGACCCAATTGATGCAGTGGGCGATGACATATGCCGCCGAGCGAGGTGCGCGCCACATCCAGCTCAGCGTCTATGTCGACAACCATCGCGCCCGCCGTTTCTACGAACGCTATGGCTTTCAGGCCGTCGGCCGCTACGACTTCATGGTGGGCAGTCACGCGGATGAAGATGTCGTGCTGAGGCACGTGGTGATGCAGGCGGACGAATGACCGTAGACGTCATCCGGGCGGTAAGCCTCGGCCAGCTTCCGCACGGCTTCCTTGGCCGGCGCGGTGGGGTATCGACAGGCGCAATCAGCGGTCTGAACGTCGGCTATGGTAGCGGCGACGATCGCGATTCCATCGCGGCGAACCGCCGGTTAGCGATCGAGGCGATCATGTCGGGTGCGGAGCTTGCGACCGTCCATCAGGTGCATTCGGCCGAAGCCGTGCACGCCTCCAACGCCTGGCCTCAGGACCAGCGCCCGAGGGCGGACGGAATGGTCACCGATCGCCCGGGACTCCTCCTTGGTATCCTCACGGCCGATTGCGCGCCGGTGTTGCTCGCCGACCATCACGCGGTGGTGGTCGGCGCGGCCCATGCCGGCTGGCGGGGCGCGCTCGCCGGTGTGACGGACGCGACAATCGCGGCGATGGAGCAGCTCGGCGCCCGCCGCGAGAATATTCATGCGGCAGTCGGCCCGTGCATCGCCCAGGACAGCTACGAAGTGGACGAGGCGTTCCGCGCTCGCTTTGTGGCCGACGATGCCGACAACGAACGATTCTTCGTCGCCGGACCCGGGGGCAAACCGCATTTCGACCTTGAGGCCTATGTCGTCCATCGCCTGATCGCTGCGGGCGTGGGCGAAGTCGAGGCACTCAATCTCGACACATATTCCGACGCCGATCGCTTCTTCAGTTTCCGCCGCGCGACCCATTGCGGCGAAGCGGACTATGGCCGGCAGATCGCCCTGATCGGGATTCCCGGGTGAGCGGGCCCGCGCGCGCCGGTCAGGTCGGGCTGTGGGCCGGGCTGCTTGCCTTCGTCCTGATGCTCGCTCTGCCAGCGCCGGGTGACATGCCGCTTGCCGCCTGGCGCACCTGCGCCTTGGTCGTGCTGATGGCGACATGGTGGATGACCCAGGCGCTGCCGCTTACGGCGACAGCGCTACTGCCTTTTCTCGCCTTCCCGCTCATGGGCGTGATGGGCGCCGGGGAAACGGCGGGGGCCTATTACTCGCCGATCCTGTTCCTGGTGCTCGGGGGCGCGATGATTGCGCTGGCGATCGAGCGCACCGGCCTGCACCGGCGGCTCGCGCTGGCCATCGTCAGCCGCGGCGCAGCAACGCCGGGCGCGATGCTGCTTGCCTTCATGGCGGCCACGGCGGTCCTTTCCATGATCGTTTCCAACACCGCGACCACGCTGATCATGATGCCGATCGCCATCGCCGTGCTCCGCGCCGCCTCGATCGGCGAGGAAGAGACTGACGGATTCGCCGGCGCCCTGGTGATCGGCATCGCCTTTTCCGCCTCGATCGGCGGGCTCGGCACCCTCGTCGGCTCGCCGACCAACGCCATTGCGGCGGGAATCATCCGTCGGCTGACGGGCGCGGATATCAATTTCCTGACCTGGGCGAGCTACGGCCTGCCGCTGGTCGCCGCCACGATTCCGCTCGCCTGGCTGATCCTCAAGCGCGTTCAGCGCGTCTCGCCGCACGATTTCGACGCCGCGGCAGCCCGCTCGGGGATCGGCGAAGCCGGCGCTTGGTCGACCGCCGAGCAGCGGCTGGTGCCGCTGGTGGTCCTCGTCGTCGCTGCCTGGGTGCTGGCGCCGCTGGCCGCGCCTTATTTGCCGGCGGATTCCGTCACCGACGGCACGATCGCCATCGCCGGCGCATTGCTGTTGTTCATCATCCCCGACGGCAGCGGCCGGCCGTTGCTGGTGTGGAAGGAAGCCGACCGGGCGCCCTGGGGCGTGATCATGATGTTCGGCGGCGGGCTCGCGCTCGCGTCCGGAATCAGCACTTCGGGCCTCGCCCAATGGATCGGCACGGCGCTCGAGCCGATCGGCGGCGTGCATCCGGTGATCATCGCCTTGCTCCTCGTCGCGATGGTGATCGTGGTGACCGAATTCGCGTCCAACGTGGCCTCGGCCAGCTCGACCATGCCGGTCGTCGCGGGCCTGGTCCTGGCCACCGGCGCCGACCCGGTGCTGCTGGCGATGCCGGCCGCGATCGCGGCCAGCTGGGCGTTC
This sequence comes from Sphingomicrobium sp., assembly GCA_035540475.1. GTDB lineage: Bacteria > Pseudomonadota > Alphaproteobacteria > Sphingomonadales > Sphingomonadaceae > Sphingomicrobium. The sequence continues at coordinate 18,009 of DATLGK010000088.1, read as the reverse complement.
ATGCTGCCCTCGGGCACCGGCCCGAATGCCATCGCCTGGGCGACCGGACATGTCGCGCTGCCGCGGCTGCTCAAAGCCGGTCTGATCATGAACCTGATCGCCCCGCCTTTGATCGTCGGGATTGTGTGGATGATGCGGTCGCTGATCGGCTAGGGGACGCTCTATGGTTGACGAAAACACCCTGTCCGGCTCCCCGAAGCGCCGTCCCCGCCCGTCTCCGACCAATGTCGGCAATCACAAGCTCAAGCCCTCGACATTGATGATGGGCTACGGTTTCGATCCCGAGCTCAGCGAGGGGTCCCTGAAGCCCCCGATCTTCCTCACCTCGACCTTCGTGTTCGAGAATGCGGCCGCGGGAAAGCGCTTCTTCGAAGGAGTCACGGGCAAGCGCCCGGGCGGCGCGGAAGGCTTGATCTACTCGCGTTTCAACGGCCCCAACCAGGAAATCCTCGAGGACCGGCTCAGCATCTGGGAGGAAGCCGACGACGCTCTCGCCTTCTCGAGCGGAATGTCGGCGATCGCGACGTTGCTGCTGACCTTCGTCCAGCCCGGCGACGTGATCGTCCATTCGGGCCCGCTCTATGCCGCGACCGAGACCCTCATCGCCAAGATCCTCGGCCGCTTCGGCGTTTCCTGGCTCGACTTCCCGGCGGGTGCGACCCGCGAAGAAATCGACGAAGTGATCGCCCGCGCCAAGGCGAAAGGGCGCGTCTCGCTGATCTATCTCGAAAGCCCGGCAAACCCGACGAACGCCTTGGTCGATGTCGAGGCCGTGCGCGCCGCGCGCGACGCGGCCTTCGGCGCGGCCGAGCGCCCGCCGATCGCCATCGACAACACTTTCCTGGGGCCGCTCTGGGCGAAGCCGCTCTCGCAAGGGGCGGACCTCACCATCTACAGCCTCACCAAATATGCCGGCGGGCACAGCGATCTCGTCGCCGGCGGCCTCGTCGGCAGTCAGAAGCTGATCGACCAGGTGCGTATGATGCGCAACACCATCGGCACCATCTGCGATCCCAACACCGCCTGGATGCTTCTGCGCAGCCTCGAAACGCTCGAGCTGCGCATGTCCCGCGCCGGCGAGAACGCCGCGAAGGTGTGCGAATTCCTGCGCGACCATCCGAAAGTCGACAAGGTCGGTTACCTGGGATTCCTCGAAGAGGGGTCGCGCCAGGCGGACATCTACCGCCGCCATTGCACGGGCGCGGGGTCGACCTTTTCGCTTTATCTCAAGGGAGGCGAGAAGGAGGCGTTCGCCTTCCTCGACGCGCTTCAGATCGCCCATCTCGCGGTCAGCCTGGGCGGCACCGAGACGCTGGCCAGCGCGCCAGCCGCGATGACGCATTTGTCGGTCCCCGACGAACGCAAGCAGGCGCTGGGCATCACCGACAATCTCGTGCGCATCTCCATCGGCGTCGAGGATGCCGACGATCTGATCGCGGACTTCGATAATGCCTTGAGGGCTGTCTAACCCCAGTCCTCGACCGCCCATCCGCGCTGCAAGGCAAGCCGGCGCAGTCGCCCATGCGGGTTCACGGCGACCGGTTCATCCGCCCACTCGAATACCGGTTGGTCGGAGACATGGTCGGAATAGAAGCGAACGTGGCCATGCTTGCCGAGCAGGCCGGACTTCTTCACCCAGTCCGCGATCATCCGGAGCTTGGCCGGGCCGTAGCAATTCTCGCCCGCGATCTTGGCATGGACGCGCTCGTCGAGCCCGATGATCGATCCGGTGCCGATCACGTCGTCGAAGCCGAGCCGATCGGCGATCGCATCGGCATAGAGCCTGTAGGACGCGGTCGCGAGCACGAGGCGCCGGCCCTCGGATTTGTCGCGCGCGATCGCCGCGCGCGCCCCTGGGCGGATGTTGTTCCGCACCTGCCGGTCGGCGAAGCTGTCGACCAGCGGCTTCAGCTCGCGCGGATGCACCTTTCCCCCAAGCAGCAGCCGCTGGTTGAATTCCTTCAGGCGCCCGCGATCGATCATCCGCAGCACGTAGGCGAGCATCGCGAAGGCCGCGAGCGGGACCAGCATGAGCCGCCACGGTGCCCGCCGCGCCGCGCAGTGCAGCAGGAAGTTGCTGTAGGTGCCGGTGCGAGTAACCGTTCGGTCCATGTCGTAAATTGCGAGATCGCTCATGCTTCGCCCGCGATGATCTTTTCCACGAGGGCGTGATCCGATGGCTTGTCGACATCGATGCCGGCGAGCGGGTCGGCCATCCTGACCGCACGGATATTGAGCCCCAGCCGCCGGCCCACCCGGGCAAGCAGTTGGTCCAGGCTGACCAGTCGCAGCGCGGCGCCGACAAGGGCTACCGGTCCCAGCAGCGAGACCACGCGCCAGCCCTTTTTGCGGCTTTGCTCGATACTGCTCCACAATCGGATCGCGTCCGCACTGGGGGGCGAGCGCAAGGCGAACAGATTGGCCCCGGTGTACCGCCCGCCACGAAATTTGATCCATGTCCGCTGCGCCGTTGGAAAACGCTTCAGCAGAACATCTCGCTCGACCACTCCAATCACGACAGCAGCGCCTTCGGCGTCTGCGCAGAATTGGCGCACCATCGCCGGGTCCAGCAGCGCATGGTCGGCGGTGGTCACCAGCAGCGGCCACTCAGCCTTGCCGCTTTCGATCAGCGACAAGAGCGTTTCCGCAATCGAACTCTCGGAACGTGAGACCGACAGTCGAGAATCCTCGGGCAGCGCGGCCGCAATGCGATCCGGGTGCTGGCTGAGGACCAGGACTTGTGCGACCTGCTCACAGTCGAGCAGCGTCTGAACCGGACGGCGCACCATCGGCTCGCCCGCGAGCGGGATCAGAGCCTTGAGGTCTGTTCCGAACTGCTCTGCCAGATCGTCCCGGCCCGGACGGGAGCCGGCAAGGACGATCGCTGTGTAGCACATCAGTCGAGCCACGAGCGGATCGCGCGTGCACGGCCCGCGCGCTCGTTCATTTGCGCGAGCCGCACCGCATGGACGATCGCGCTTGCCAGGGTCCACCAGGCAACCAGCTTCAGCCCCAGCGCCGGCCGGCCGACGCTTAGCGCGCCGGCAAGGATCAGCAGGTTGACGTTGCGGTGAGCGGCGATCAGCCGGAAGCGGCTGTCGAACGGGCGCCAGCGGTCAATCGCGACGCCGTGTCGGCGCTTCGCGATCCAGGCGATGGTAAGGTCGGCGATATACCCGCCGACGATTGCCGCCAGGATCATGGTCGCGAGCACCGGTTCGGCTGCCTTGCCGTGCGCCGCCAGACCATGCTGCCACGCCCACCACCAAAACGGCGGATGGACAACGTCGATGACGCGCTGGACGCGGATTGCGGGCGAATCGGCGGCCAGCCGCACTGCGACCGCGGCGGTGAAGCTGAACAGCAGCGCGCAAGCAATCCCCGGCCAATAATGGCCGGTCCAGAACAGCCGGAGTGTCAAAGCGGCGAGAAAGGCGCCGCCAGCAACGACTGCGCTCGCGCCGATGCCGCTGCGCGCCGCAAGCACCGCGACTTCGGTCGCGGGCTTGCGCCAAACGTACAGCGACAATGCGTCTGCCGGCTCGGCTCCCGGAGGCTCATGCTGCTTCTGCTCGGTCACGCTTCCGCGCATAGTCAGCCGCCGCCGCGCAGGAAAGGCTGCGCCCTGACTTGCCGCAACCTCTCAATTCGCGCACTAATCGGCCGATGGCGGACGAGGATCAGCCGCAAGGGGGCGAAGGCGAGGGCGCTGTGTACCGCGTCGCGGGTGCGCTGACGATCACGCGCGCCGCGACGACCCAGCGGGAAATCGACGCCTTGCCCGACCCGCTGACCATCGACCTCAGCAAGATCGAGCGGATGGACACGGTCGGCGCGTGGATCGTCTATCGCACCGTCCGCGATCGCAAGGCCAAGGTGATCGGCGCGAGCCGTGACGAAACCAGCCTGCTCGAACAGGTCGGGGAATTCGACCATCCGGTGCAGGTCCATCCCGAGCAGCGTGGCGGCATGGTCCGCATGCTGACAGAGCTCGGCGAGTGGGTTGCGGACGTCGGGCAGACGCTGCTTGGCCTGCTCGGATTCCTCGGCGCCACCCTCATTGGTTTTGCGAACATCATCCGCCGGCCGCGGCGCTTCCGTCTCAACGCCGTCGTGCAGCGGTTCGACGTGGTCGGCGTGCGCGCGCTCGGAATCATTGGCCTGATGAGCTTCCTGATCGGCATCGTGATCGGCCAGCAGGGGGCGGTTCAGCTCGAACAGTTCGGCGCCGAAGTTTACACGATCAACCTGATCGGCCGCATAACGGTGCGCGAACTGGGCGTGCTGATGACCGCGATCATGGTCGCGGGGCGGTCCGGCTCGGCCTTTGCCGCGCAGATCGGCACGATGAAGATCACCGAGGAAATCGATGCCATGCGCACAATCGGCGTTTCACCGGTTGAAGCGCTCGTAATCCCCAGGATGATTGCGGCGATCGTGATGATGCCGCTGCTTGGCTTTTGGGCGATCCTCATGTCGCTGCTGGGCGGCGGCCTGTTCGTCTGGCTCTCGCTCGGCATTCCGCCGCTGACCTACATCCAGCGGCTTCAGGAAGTGATCCCGATCACCGACATGTGGATCGCGCTCATCAAAGCGCCCGTGTTCGGGTTCATCATCGGCCTCGCCGGCTGTTTTCAGGGAATGCTGGTCCAGGGGAACAGCGAAGAGGTCGGGTCCCGGACGACCACCGCCGTCGTCCAGTCGATTTTCCTCGTGATCGTGCTCGACGCGGTGTTCGCCGTCTTCTTCAGCTCGATTGGATGGAAATGAAGACCCCGCGCGACTGCGATCCGGTGATCACCGTCCGCGGGCTCCGCAATGCCTTCGGCGAGCAGGTGATCCACGACAATCTCGATCTCACCGTTTGCCGCGGCGAGATCCTGGGGGTCGTTGGCGGATCAGGCACAGGCAAGTCCGTGCTGCTTCGCTCGATCATCGGTCTGCAGACGCCCGAGCATGGCGAGATCGAGGTGCTTGGTGAAAATATGGTCGACCGCACCGAAGACGAGGCCAAGAACATTCGCCGGCGCTGGGGGATCTTGTTCCAGAACGGCGCTTTGTTCTCGACCCTAACGGTCGCCGAAAATGTCGAGGTCCCGATCCGCGAATATTTCCCCTACATCAAGGAAGAGCTGCTCGACGAGATCGCTTCCTACAAGATTGCGATGGGGGGTCTTCCGCCCGATGCGGGCCCCAAATATCCGTCCGAGCTGTCCGGCGGCATGGTGAAGCGCGCCGGTCTTGCGCGGGCATTGGCGCTTGACCCCGAGCTTCTCTTTCTCGACGAGCCAACCGCGGGCCTCGACCCGATCGCGGCGGCGGCTTTTGACCAGCTGATCCTCAGCCTCCAGAAGCGGCTTGGGCTCACGGTTTTCCTGATCACCCACGACCTCGATACGCTGCATGCGATCTGCGACCGCATCGCCGTGCTCGCCGACAAGCGGGTGCTTGGGGTAGGAACGATCCCCGAGCTCTTGGCTTTGGACCATCCTTGGATACAAGATTATTTTAACGGACCGCGGGGGCGCGCTGCTGCCGCAAGCTATGAGCACGAGGTGGTTGCCTGATGGAAACGCGGTCGAACTATATCATGGTCGGCGCGGTGACGATGGCACTGCTCGCCGGCGTCTTGCTGTTCATCGTCTGGCTGGCCGGCCTCTCCGGCAAAGAGACGAAATGCTATGACGTTTACTTCGCGCAAGGCGTTGGCGGCCTCAACAAGGGCTCCAACGTCAGCTTCGCGGGCGTTCCCGTCGGCCAGGTGAAGAAGATTTCGCTGCTTCCAAACCGGCCCGAGTTCGTCTGGGTTAGGATCGAGGTCGACGAGCAGACGCCAGTGCTCCAGGGCACGACCGCGCAGATCAAGGGCGTCGGCTTCACCGGTGTCAGCGAAATCCAGCTCGACGGCGCCGTTCGCGGCAGCCGCCCGATCACTCAGATCGGCCCGCAGGGCTGCCCGGTCGTGCCGGCGACTTCGGGCGGGCTTGGCGCACTGCTCAACAGCGCGCCCGAGCTGATCGCCCGCATTCAGCGCCTGACCGAGCGCCTGACCGAGCTGCTGTCCGACAAGAACCAGAACGCGATTTCGGACATTCTCGAGAACATCAATGTGACCACCCGGATCATCCGCGAGCGTGCGCCGGAGCTCGGCGACACGATCCGTGAGATCCGCATCGCGTCGCGCAACGCAGGAATCGCCGCCAACAACATTGCCACTCTCTCGGACAACGCCAATCGCCTGGTCGTCGAGGAAGGACGGCCGGCAGCGCAGGACCTGCGCAAGGCGATCGCTTCGGTTCAGCAGGCGACCAACAATCTCGATGCGATGATCGCCGATGCGCGGCCTGGCATCCAGAATTTCAGCAAGTCCACGCTGCCCGAGGCAAACCGCCTTGTGCGCGACCTGCGTGAGCTCTCGCAATCGCTGCAGGCAGTTTCCAATCGGATTGAGCAGGGCGGCATCGGCGGTGCGCTCGGGCCTGAAAAGCTGCCAGATTATAAGCCAGGGAAACGCAAATGAGATTGATCAAGGCAATAATGCCGGTTGCCCTGGCCGCGGCCCTCGGCGGCTGTGCGCTGCTCGGCGGAGGCAAGGCGCCGCCATATTTGTACACGCTGACCCCTGAGGCGCCCGATCCCGGCCGGATCGCGCGGGCCGGACCTGCTGGCCAGGCGGTGACGATCGCGGTTCCGGCCATCTCCAAGGAATTGCGGACGCTGCGCGTCCCGGTCCAGGTCAACCCGACGGTCGTCCAATATGTGACCAACCTGCAGTGGGTCGATACGCCCGACCGCCTGTTCCAGGACCTTCTCGAGGAAACGGTGCGGCGCACCACCAACCGCGTGGTGCTGGATCCCCGCCAGGCGACGCTCGACCCCGGCTTGCTCGTCAACGGCCAGCTTCAGCGCTTCGGCTACGACGCTGCCACCGGCCAGGTGATCGTCACTTACGACGCATCGCTGTCGGCCGGCGGGGGAGGGCGTGTCGAGACCCGCCGCTTTACCGCGGCGGTGCCGGCCGATGGGACGGCAGCAACGGTCGGCCCCGCGCTCAACCGCGCCGCCAACCAGGTCGCGCTCGAAGTGGCACGCTGGATCGGCAGCTAGCCGCTGGCTTCAGGCCAGCGACTTGCTGACCTGCTCGAACACGTCCTTGGACAGCCCCGGCGCCGCGGCGATCCGCTCGAGCGCCTCGCGCATCTGCGCCGATCGCTTCGGCTCGAACCGGCGCCAGCGGCCGAACGGCGGCACCAGCCGGGCAGCGACCTGCGGGTTCAGCTGGTCGGCGGCAATGATCAGCTCTGCGAGGAACGCATAGCCGCGCCCGTCCGCCGAATGGAATGCCCAATGATTGGCGCCGAACGTGCCTGCGAGCGCCCGAAGCCGATTGGGGTTGCCGATCGTGAAATCGCGATGGTCGGCGAGGCTCAGCACCGCATCGACGGTGTCGGCGCGCTGCGCCGAGGCCTGCAGCGCGAACCATTTGTCGAGCACCAGTGCATCGTCCTTGAACCGCTCATAAAAGCGTTCCAGCGACCACTCGCGCTCGGGCGCGTCGAGCGAGACGAGCACTCCGAGCGCGCCCTGGCGGTCGGTCATATTGTCCGCCGCTTCGAACTGCGCCCTGGCGAGCGCCGCCGCCTGCGCTTCGTCGCCGGCGGCGAGAAGGCCGAGGGCGACGGTCCGCAGCCGGCGAATGCCCTTGGCACGCGGGCTTAGATCGCTGCCGTCGACGCCATCGCTGCGATGCGCGGCGAGCAGCTCGCCCGGCAGTGCTGCGCTAATCGCGCGGCGCAATCGGTCGCGCGACGCGTGGATCGCGTCCGGGTCGATTACGTCCATGCGGTCGGCGATCAGGCTGTCGCCGGGGACCATCACCGCTTCGGCCTTGAAGGCAGGGTCGAGCGCATTCGACCGAAGAGTCGAGTCCACGGCATCGATCACCGCTGCGCTGTCAGCCGGCTCACCGCGCGCGCCGGCGACCAGCGCGCGCATCATCAGCTCCTGGATCGCCTCGAAGCGCGCGAACGGATCGCTGTCCGCCTGGGCAAGGAGCTCGAGCTCTCCCTTGCCGCGCTCCGCGGTGACGATCACCGGGGCGGAAAAGCCGCGGTTGATCGAGAGCAGCGGCACCTCCGTGACGCCTTCGAAGGTGACGCTCTGTCGGGGCTGGTCGAGAATGATCAGCCGTTCCTCTCCGATTTCCGCGCCGCTCTTGCTGCCGACCAGCGCGGTCTTGAGCGGGATCGGCATCGGCTGCTTGACCGGCTGCCCCGGTGTCGGATCGACGTGCTGCTCCAGATGCAGCGTCGCTGTTCCGGCTTCCGCGTCGTGGGCCAGGCTTGCGTGGACCTTCGGGGTCCCTGCCTGGCTGTACCAGATCTTGAAGGGGCTAAGGTCGACGCCGCTCGCATCCTCGAGCGCCTTCACGAAATCGTCGCAGGTCGCCGCTTCGCCATCGTGTCGCTCGAAATAGAGGTCGGTGCCGGCACGGAATTTGTCCGGCCCGAGCACTGTGGCGAGCATGCGGATCACCTCCGCGCCCTTGTTGTAGACCGTCGCGGTATAGAAGTTCGAGATTTCAATATAGCTGTCCGGCCGGACAGGGTGGGCGAGCGGGCCCTGGTCCTCGGGGAACTGTGCGGCGCGCAGCACCCGAACGTCCTCGATCCTTTTCACCGCCGGGCTGCCGATATCCGCGGAGAAGCTCTGGTCGCGGTAGACGGTGAAGCCTTCCTTGAGGCTCAGCTGGAACCAGTCGCGGCAGGTGACCCGATTGCCCGACCAATTGTGGAAATATTCGTGGGCCACGACCCGGGCGATATTGTCGAAATCAGCGTCGGTCGCGGTTTCTTGATCGGCCAGCACATAGGCGGTGTTGAAGACGTTGAGACTCTTGTTCTCCATCGCCCCCATGTTGAAATCGCTGACGGCAACGATGTTGAATTGGTCGAGGTCATATTCGCGGCCATAGACCTTCTCGTCCCAGGCCATCGCGAGCTTGAGGCTATCCATCGCGTGCTGGGTCTTGGGCAGATCGGCCTCGCGCACCCAGATGTTGAGGTCGACCTTGCGGCCGCTCATGGTCGTGAAGCTGTCGTGATTGGCCTTGAGGTCGCCAGCGACCAGCGCGAACAGGTACGACGGCTTGGGGAAGGGATCTTCCCACTCGGCCCAGTGGCGGCCACCGTCGGCTTGTCCTTCGGCGACGCGATTGCCGTTGGACAGCAGGACCGGGAACAGCGCTTTATCCGCCTCCATCCGGACGTGATATTTCGAGAGGACATCGGGACGGTCGGGGAAGAACGTGATGCGGCGGAATCCTTCGGATTCGCATTGCGTGCAGAGCATCCCGCCCGAGGCGTAGAGGCCCATCAGCTTCGTATTTGCGGCGGGCGAAATCTCGACCTCGGTCTCGACCGTCGCGCGGGCGGCCGACAGGTCGATCACCAGCTGATCGCCCTCCTCCCGCCAGGGCGCGTCCGCTGTTACGGACAAGAGCTTCAATTCGTCGCCATCGAGCCTCAGCGGTCGGTCGTGATCGCCGTTACGCTCGACCCGGAGGACTGCGCGGACTCGCGTGCTTTCGGTTCCGAGGTCGAAGTCGAGGCGGATCTCCGGCACCAGCCAGTCGGGCGGCCGATAGTCTTCGCGGCGGACGGTGACGTGGGTGGGAGAAAGCGGCGCTTCCGGCGCGACCTGGGCGTCGGCGATGGTGGTGGTTCGAATATCGAGCATGGCCGCGGGACTTAAGCGCGAATGGTTAACGCCTCAACCCGCCGGCGGAGCGAGCTCGGCCGGACAGCGTTATATCCTGTGGGCAAAGGAGGACTCTACCATGACTGGCTTTGAAGACATTCGCGAGCATATGGAAGTGATCGGCGCCGACGGCGTCCATCTCGGTACCGTCGATCGCGTCGAGGGCAACCGCATCAAGCTGATCCGCGCCGACAGCGGGATCGGCCACGAGGATCATCACCACTATATCCCGCGCGGGTTGGTCGCCGCGGTCGAGGGAGAGAAGGTTCGACTTACCGCCCGAGCCGACGTTGTTGCCGACCTGTTCGAGGAGAAAAGCGGCGAGCCGATCGGCTGACGCCAGCCCCTGTTGACCCGCGCTTCGCTCTTGGCTCTGATGAGCCCAAGGGGGATGCGACAATGCGCAAATCTTACGTGCTGATCGGCGCCGCCAGTGTCAGCCTCGCTGGCTGCGGCGGGTCGGGCGACGATCCGGCTAATCAGGCAGCGGCGAATGCCGCCGCTGCCGAGAAGAAGCCCAAGCCTGCCTATTGCTTCTTCAAGGAGCCCGACACCAAGGACTGGTCGGCCAGCCGCGACAAGCAAGGGAACATCGTCGTCAAGGGCAAGGCCTACCGCCAGGACTCGCGGTACAAGGCTGTCCTCCAGCCGGCTGTGGTGAGCGGCAATTCCGCCGAGATCTCGCCGACCATCGTGCAGAACGATACCGGTTTCGGTGCGCCCGACAATTGGTGGGACATGACGGCGACCATCCCTGACAGCGCCTCGGTCGAGCAGGTGACGGTGACCTGCGGCGCCCGCGCGCTGGCGGAGCTGAGCGTGCCTGCCGGCAAATAGTCCGGCGCGGCCACGCACCGCTTCGCCACAAACGCGGCCGCTTGCCGGCCACGGTTCTTGCCATGCCCGCCTCCGAGGCGCACGCTCACCGCGTGAGTCACAAGCACCGCACCGAGGTCCCTGCCAAGCCGCGTGCCTGGACGAGGCCGGACGAGTATCTGGAAGCCTTGGCGCGCAGGCGCACTGCCCGCCGCGCCCGTGAGGACAGGAGCCGGACCGAGCCGGTCAGTCCACGCCCGTCGCTCTCGACCATTCCCTTCCTCGGCCTGACCGTGTTGCTTGCGCTTCTCGCGCTCGGCATCATGCTCGCGGCAATTCCCGGCCAGCGTCAGCCGGCGCATCCGCCGGAGGCCGGAGCAGCGGAGAAGGGCTATGCCCCCAAAGGCTGGCTGCAGGAAGCGCAGCGGGAGATGCGCTGAACCGTTCGGCGCCGGTTCATCCGGCGGAAAGCTGCCGAGCCGCAGGTCCTCAGTTCATGGCATCCGGCCTTTCCGCCGCGCTCGCGCTGCTCGCCCAGGCGACCGGGGCCCCGGACGCCGCAGCGGCCGTCTACGGCCCTCCGGCTCCCGAGCAGCCGCAGCCGAAAGCGGTTGCCGAAGCGCTCAAGGCGAAAAATTCCGATTGTGCAGCCGCGCAGCGCAATCCTGAGTCCCGCGAGATTGTCGTCTGCGCGCCGCGCACCGAGGGCTATCGCATCAGCCCCGACCTCGTCACCGCACGCCGCGAAATGCGCAGTGGTGGCCGGCCGCGAAGCCCACACGAAACCCATCAGCCGAAGGATTGCGGGTCGGTCGGCCCGGCGCCATGCCAGACCGCGGGGATCAACTTGCTCACCGCGGTGCCGACCGCGCTCGAGATGGCAAGCAGGATCGCTCGCGGCGAGGAAGTGGGCAGCATGTTCAAGACCACGCCTGCGGCGACCGAATATCAGCTATATCTCGAAGCCAAGGCGCGGCGCGAGGCGGCGGAAGCCGAACAGGCCGCGCTGGCGCTGGCCAAGGCGAAGCAGCCGCAGGCGGAGCTGCCGCCAAGTCCCGCTCCGACCACCGACGCAGAGCGGCGCTAACCCGAAGGTAACCGCCCCGCCCTAGAAGCGTCAGCGTGAGCAGGCATTGGCACCCCGAAGACGCGCTTCGAGAGGCGCGGCGCCAGTCGGTTCGCGCGGACTGGCCCCGCGGCGCGACCGCCGGGCTGTTGCTGATCGCCGCGGCGTGCGTCGGAGCGGCCCTTGCGCTCTACGAACTCGCCGGCCCGCGCGACCTGTTCGAGGAAGAGGCGGAATTGGCGCCAACTGGTCCAGCCGAATCGCTAACCGGGCCGTAACCCCTTCCGCGCTAAACACGGCGCGTGAGCAAAATGTGGAGCCCTCGCAAGAAGACGGTTGCGCTGGAGCCTGCGCCGCGCCCGTCGCGCATCCGCCGCGACCCGCCGCCGCCGGGCGGCGCGACGGCGGCGCTCGGCAAAAAAATCGACTGGAGCTCGAGCGAGTGGGAAACGCGCCTGGTGGTGGCCGGCGTGGTCGCCTTCGCGGTGGCGATCAGCATCATCACCGTGGGCTTCAGCGCCATCACCGGGAAGAACAGCGGCGCCGAGCCGGCCGACCGCCCGGCCTTCGCCGCCTGCGCCGCGTCCGGCGGTCCCAATTGTGTGATCGACGGCGACAGCATCCGCCTCGCCGGCGCCAGGGTCGAAATCGCCGGACTGCGCGCGCCCGAGGTGGAAAGCGCGCGCTGCCCGGCTGAGCAGCGCCGCGGGGTCGAGGCCGCCGAGCGGCTGATCGTCCTGCTCAACAGCGGCCCGGTGACGATTGGGTCGGCGGACGGGGAAGGACGGCGGCAGGTCGCGGTCAGCGGCGCCGACGTTGCCGCGTCGATGATCGCCGCCGGCGCGGCTCGGGCCCCCGAGGGCAGCAGCGACTGGTGTAGCTGACCCCGGCCTAACGGTCGCCGCGGTCGCCTTCGCCTTTTTTCGACTTGGTCTTGGCGCGCTGCCGCTGGTCGGCGGCGAGGCTGCGGCCGACGTCGTCGCTTTCCTTGAAGCGGCCCTGCTCGTCGCGGCGGACGAAGCGCTTGTCGGTTCCGGTGTCGATCAGTTCGCGGGGCATTGGTTTGGCTCCAACTTGAAGTGTGTTGCGGCCTTCAACGATCCAGCGAGTCGGAAGGTTCATGGACAGCGACCCGCCGTTACCGGCTCCTGATCGCGCGGTTCGGCCGCTCTCCCCCTTAATTGCGCGCTAGCGAAGCTGCGCGACCTCGAAGGCTTCGCGGCAGGTGCCGAGCTGAAGCCGGTCCTCGGCGACGAAAACTGCCGAAACGCCGTCGATGATCAGGGCCGCGGTCGGCGATCCGTAACGCTCGCCAAGGCTCGAGGCCCTGCGCTCTAGCTCGTAGGTGCGGTCGAGGAAGCGAACGCTGGCGTGCTCCGGCGAACGGCTGACGACCATCCCCTGCCGCTGGTCGCACTGATAGCGCACTTCGCTCGGTGTTGCCGCGTGCGCCTGTGCGCTGTCCAGCACCGCCAGCACAAGTGCAAGCATGCCGGCTGCCACCTTGATCCTCGTTTCTCCGCCCATGGCCAGGTTCCTCGTCGTCATGGGGTGGGAATTGCCCGATGGGCGAAGGGCGCGCGATCCGCATTTCTACCTATCCCGAAGGTTCACGCCCGGCGGCGCGGCTGGCTGCGCGGCGCGGCCCGTGCTATGCCGGGCGGGCAGCGGGAAGGGGGCTTTGCCGATGCCGTATCGCCACGCGCCTTATTACATGCTCGTCGTCATCGCCGTGATCGTCGTCGGCTTCTGGCCGAGCTATTTCAGCGTTTCGACCAACGTGCCCTGGCAGTTCCACGCCCACGGCGTCGCCGCCAGCATCTGGGTGCTGATGGTGCTCGCGCAGAGCATCACGGTGCACAAGTCGCAGCTCCCGCTCCACCGCGCGGTCGGCAAGTCGAGCCTGATCCTGTTCCCGTTCCTGATCGGCGGCCTTGCGGCGATCATCGATTTGACCGCCAAGGGCTTCGTCGCTGCCGACAGCCCGTTCCGGACCGAGTTCGGCGGGCAGTTCCTGATCGGCCTTGCGCTCGCCATCGCCGCTTATGTCGTCCTCTATTACCGGGCGCTCAAATATCGGCGGAAGGTGTGGCTGCACTCGGGCTACATGCTGGCGACACCGCTGATCCTGTTCGAATCGCCGTTCAGCCGGGTGATGGGCATGGTCCTGCCGCCGTTCAGGATCGAAGGGCCGCAGCATATGGACCGGCTGATCCCGTCGATCGAATGGGCGATGGCGATCGAGCTGGCGGTGATCGCCGTGCTGTGGTGGCGGTTTCGCGACAAGGCTTCGCCGTTCCTGGTCGCCGGCGGGTTCATCATCGCGCAAATGCTGACCATGGGGCTGATGGCCGACAACGCCGTGCTCGAGCGGATGCTGGTGGTCCTCGCGGGGGTGCCGAGCGCAGTCGTGGTGCTGGCCGGGATGGCGATCGGCGCGGCGACCAGCTGGGCGGGCTGGCAGGCCGGCAAGCGCCCGGTCGCGCCGCATGCGGCGGCCGCGCAGCCGGCGTGAGGATCTCGCTGCGCCCGACTGTTCAGCGGCCGCGATACGGCTCGCAGGCGATTCCATCCCCATCCGCGTCCAGCGCAGGCCGATAACCGGGCTGTCCGCGAAAGATCGGCGCCTTGCCCGCCGCTCGGGCGGCATCGCAATTGGGATAATAAGCGCTGTGCTCGATATCTTCGCGCGACGGGGCGTTCTCCGCGGCCGCCGGCGCGGCGACGGGAGCCACTGCGGCGATCGCGGGAGATGCTGAAGAACCGGCAGGGGCAGCCGACCAGACATAGCCCGCGGCGGTGCCCAGGAGGACCGCCCCCCATAGGAGATGCTTTGCGTGCACCTGATTGATTGTCGACCAGCGCGGTTGCGAAAACGTAAAGTCATCGAGCTGGATTGCTTCGCTCCGCTTGCAATGACAGGCTGAGCGAATGACGCAGCGCATCTTCAAAATGAGCTTCGCCAGCGTGTACCCGCATTATGTCGCCAAGGCGGAGAAGAAGGGGCGCAGCAAGGCCGAGGTCGACGAGGTCATCCGCTGGCTGACCGGCTATTCGCAGGGCGATCTCGAGCAGGCGATCGCGGACGGGCGCGACTTCGAGGCCTTTTTCGCAAAGGCGCCGGCGATGAACCCGGCGCGGGGCCTGATCACCGGCAGCGTGTGCGGAGTGAAGGTGCAGGAGGTCGAAGACCCGCTGATGCGCGAGATCCGCTACCTCGACAAGCTGATCGACGAGCTGGCCAAGGGCAGGCCGATGGAGAGGATATTGCGGGGCTAGCGAGGCATGCGCCCGCGCACCCCATTCATCATTCGTAAGTGAGCGCTGCCGCACTTTTGCCGCGTGCCGAATCTGATCCCGTTTCCACGGCGTGGCCGCCGCTGGACGCGTGCGCGCGGCTTTGCGCGGCGCGGGGCTGCGCGTTCGCCGGGGCGCGGGCTGGCGGTCATGGTGCTGTCGGCAGCGGCGCTGGCCGGCGTTGCGGTCGGCACGGTCGGCGCGGGACGGCCGAATGCGGTCCAACCAAATAACTCTGCCGTCATCGTGACCCCGGCAATCGCGCCGGGGGAAGCGAGCCAGTCTCGATTGCCGCGCGCTTCCGGCGCTCGCAATGACGTCGTCCGCGCCTCTGCCTCGACAGGCACGCGGCAGCTTTTCACTTTCTGCCACAGCGGCGGGGGCATGAACTGCGTGGTCGACGGCGACACTTTCTGGATCGGCGGCGAGAAGGTGCGGATCGCGGGCATCGACGCGCCCGAAACCCACCCGCCGCGCTGCGAGCAGGAAGCCCGCCTCGGCGCCGCGGCGACCGCGAAACTGCGCGAGCTGCTCAATTCGGGGGCGGTGACGATGACGAGCATCGAGCGCGACCGCGACCGCTACGGCCGGCTGCTGCGCAACGTCGCGGTCGACGGCCGCGACGTCGGCGAGGCGATGGTCAGCGCCGGCGTCGCGCGGGAATATGGGGGCGGGCGGAGAAGTTGGTGCTAAGCTGAGTTGACTCGCCACCGGAGCACGCCACGATAGCGTGTGGCCCAGCTCCCCCGCATTCATGTCCCGCTGCGTAAGCCAGAGGACGTGATCCCGCACTTGGGAAAAGGGGACCAGCACTGGCGCGACGGCTATTCCGCCAAATCTGTCTGCACGAGCTGGTTCAGCGCGAACGATGTGCCTCACGCCGTACGGCACGTGCTCGACCAGGCGGACGAGTATCGCGGTGCCGAACTGATCGATGCCTGGCTTGAGCGCTGCACGCATCTGCCTTGGGGAAGAGGCAATCCGTCGCAGACCGACCTGCTTGCCATTCTGCGCCTAAAGGACGGGTTGGGCGTGCTTGGGGTGGAAGCGAAGGTGAAGGAGAGCTTCGGGCCACTGGTGGGCGACTGGCTGCAGGATGGGCGCCCCAATAAAGCCGAGCGGCTCGGTGGTCTCTGTGAGTTACTTCAAGTGCGTCGCGAGGGCGTGACGAACCTGCGGTACCAGCTACTTCATCGCACCGCGGCAGCCGTCCTTGAAGCGCGCCGCTATGCAGCTCAGCATGCCGCCATGGTGGTGCAGAGCTTCTGCCCGAATCGAACCGGCCTTGCCGATTTCGAAGCGTTCGCTGAAGCCGTAGGCTTTGGCGCCGTGCAGGCGGACCGTATCAGCCGCGTGAAGCAGCTCGGCACCGTTTCGGTGCGCGTTGGCTGGGCAGCAGATGCGTAAACCGACGAGTGTTGCTGCGCTCACCGAATTAGGCCGCGTCCGGCTGAGCAAAACCTTCTTCATGCGCGACATGCTGCACAGCGAGATCGCGCAGGTGCACGGGCTGCTGAACGCGCCTGACAACCCCAACCTGGCAATCGCCGCGGGCAAGCGGTTGTGCGAGGAGTGCCTGGAGCCGATCCAGGACCGCTGGGGTCCGGTTCGAATCCGCTCGGCATACCGCAGCCCTGAGGTCAACGCGCTGGGCAACCGGCTGCAGCGCGAAGGCAAGGCCGGCTATACCTGCGCGTCGAACGAAGCGAATGCGGCGCGGCACATCTGGGACCTTCGCGATAAAAACGGCTGCATGGGGGCGATGGCCTGCGTGGTCGTGCCCTCATTCTGGGACGCACATCAGCAGCCGGGCGATTGGCAAATCCTCGCGCGCTGGATGCACGAACACATCAATTACTCGCAGCTCTATTTCTACCCGACCTATTGGGCGGTGAACATCGGCTGGCACGAGAAGCCGGAGCGCCGGATCGACAGCTATGCCGAGCCGAAGGGGAGATGGGTGACGGATAAATCGTGACTAGGATGCCTTAGCGGGGTGTTGTTTTCATTTCAGAGCGAGCAGGCATGTCCTGGCATCCACTTTCGGCCCACTTGCGATCAAGTTCGTCCTGGTGTCGAGCGTTGTTTGCGTCACTCTGCTGTTTAAGTATTTCGAGGCACAGGTCTCCCCGGGCAACCCGCAGCGCTCTTATCGGATCAACTCGCGTTTCGAGCTGATCCACTCGTTTCTCCAGCGTGGCCAATTGCCCATTGAATTGCCCAAAAGCGTATACCCCGCCCGCCAGCAGCACGAGCGCTGGGACGACTTGAAGAATCCAATTCCACTTGATCTGCGCACCTGTCGTGTGGTGCCCCGAGTCGGACGCGTTTTCGACCATTCGTCCGCTCTTTACTCCGCCGCAACCCCAGCCGCCTCGAACATGTCCGGCCCGTCGCCCGCACCGGCACCATCATTCGCCGCCGCCTCCGCCTTCGCTTTCTGCCGGCGGTCGAACGCGTCCCAGACTTCGTTCCAGTTCCCGCGGGTCGCGGCCTTTGAATATTCAGTCGCGCGGGTCTCGAAGAAATTGGCGTGCTCGACGCCATTGAGCAGAGGCGCGAGCCAGGGGAGGGGGTGCTCGTCGACCATGTAGACGGGCGCGAAGCCGAGCTGCCCCAACCGCCAGTCGGCGATGTAGCGGATGTACTTCTTGATCTCCTTGGGGCTCATGCCGTTGACCGGCCCCATCTCGAACGCGAGGTCGATGAACGCATCTTCCAAGCGCACCGTCTTCTGGCAGACGTCGATGATGTCTTCCCTGACCGACTTGGTCAGGCAGTCGCGTTCCTTCACGAAGGTGTGGAACAGCTTGATGATGCCCTCGCAGTGAAGACTCTCGTCGCGCACCGACCAGCTGACGATCTGGCCCATGCCCTTCATCTTGTTGAAGCGCGGGAAGTTCATCAGCATGGCGAAGCTGGCGAACAATTGCAGCCCCTCGGTGAAGCCGCCGAACATGGCGAGCGTCTTGGCGATGTCCTCGTCATTGTCGACGCCGAAGGTCGAGAGGTAGTCGTGCTTGTCCTTCATCTCCTTGTACTGGAGGAAGGCGCTGTACTCGCTCTCGGGC
>DATLGK010000087.1:0-21608 GCA_035540475.1 Sphingomicrobium sp. | reverse complement strand
GACCAACCGTCCGTCCCGGATTCCACTGCCCCGATCCCGCGTCGCGCCCGCCACGACGGCTGGAATGGAGAGAGGATGGCGGCCTTTCTCGAAGTGCTCGCCGAAACCGGGATCATCGCCCACGCGTGCCGCGCGGTCGGGATGAGCCGCGACAGCGCCTATGCGCTGCGCGACCGCGACCCGGTCTTCGCAGCCGCGCTGCGCGCCGCACAGGTGAAGGCCCGGCCGGTGGTCGCCGACGGCTTGCTCGAGCGCAGCATCAACGGCACGGTCGAGCATTATTACCGCAACGGCGTGCTGGTCGGCGAGCGCCGCCACTATGAGAGCTGGCTCGGCCTCGCCATGCTCAAGCGGCTCGACCGGCAGGCCGAGGAAGACCGGGCCGAGGATGGCCTGGCGGCGCGAGTCGGCGGCGAGTGGCAGGCGGTGCTCGAGGCGATGCGCAGCGGCGGGACTGCGGCCGCTCGCGACGCGCTCGATGCCAAAACTGACAAAACTGACAAAGCTGACACACCCCCCTCTCCCCCCGGCTACGACCCGTCGCACAATATCTGGGAGGCGGGTTCCGCGGAGGATCCGAAGCCCGGCCGCGCGCATCCCGTGCCTGACGGCACGCGCATGACCTGCTTTCCCCCGCCGCCGGGGTTCGAGGGCTACCAGAACGTGCCGTGGGACGGCGATGCCTGGTACGAGCGCGAGTGCACGGCCGAGGAGAATGCGCTGCTCGATGCCCACCAGGCGGCGATCGAGGCCGAGGAGCAGGCCGAGGCCACCGCTTATGCGGAAAGCCAGCGCGACGATTTTTTCGAAAACCTGCGGACCGAGCTCGCCAGGCTCGATCCCGCCGGCAAACCCGCCGCCGGCAAGGACCATTCGCCCGGCGCGGCCGGTGCGGCTGACGAGTGCAACGCGCCGCGGTCAGCGCCGCGGGCGGAGCCTCAATTGCCGAGCGGGAGCCGCACGTCCATCATCAGCTCGGCGCCGCGCGCCTTGCCGGCGAAGCCGAGGCCCCCGGCCAGCCCGAGCGACCAGCCCTGCTCGCCGCCGACCCGATAGGCGGCCTCGAGCTTGGGTCCTTCGCTTCCGAGCTTCGACAAGGCATATTTGCCGGCCACGGTCCTGCGCCCGAGGCCGTCCTCGGTGGGCGCCAGATGCTCGATGCTGAGGCTTCCGAACAATGCGCGCGGCGGAAGCGTGACGGCCAAAGCGACGCTGTCGGCGGTCTTGCCGCTGAACAGGACGCTGCTGCGCCTGACGCTCGCTTCGGCCGAGACGAGGCCGGTCGGGGTGAAGTTGAACAGCCCCGCGCCCGATCCGCGAAGGTGGCTGAACTCCGTCGCGGCGGTCGCTTCCCACGCTCCGAACCAGCGGCTCGCCACCGCGCCGACATTGACGATCCTGGTCGAGGCCTCGCCCTCGGGCGCGCGGAAGCTCAAGTCGTACCAGCCGCCTTTCTGGTCGATCATCGAGGCGTTGAGGCCGATCACCGTGCGGCTGTCGGGCCGCATCCAATAGCCGGCGCCGAGCGTGGTCTTGCGCTGCTCCTCGCCCGAATTGCCGCTGCTGGTCAGCCGCATCTGGCGTTCGGCTTCAAACGCGGTGGTCGGCTGCATCCGCTCGGCCAGCGCCGAGACCGGGTCCGCGCTGCGCGCCGCGTAGAGCGACAGCGCTGACTTGCCCGACAGGCGCAGCTGCGCATGGCCGAGCATCGAGCTGTCGAGCAGCGCGCTCGAGGCGAAGAAGGACAGCGGCCTTAGCGACGGGTCGCTGGCGAGATCGAGCCGCGTCGCGCTTGCTCCGGTCATGCGGAACTGCGCCGTTCCGCCCTTGAACGGAACGTCGACGCCGATGCGCGCGTAGCGGTCCGGGCTGAGCGGACTGCGCGCGACATCGTTAGCTGGCCCGTAGCGCAGGAAGCCGCGGGCGATCGGCGCGGGCGCGAACAGCGAGGAGGACCATTCCTCCTGCGTCCCCTGCTCCAGCAGCCGGCGGCCGAGGTCGCGGCGGTGCGGGTAGAGGCTCGGGCGCAGCTGCAGCGCGCCGGTTTCGCGCAGCGCGAAATCGCGGTCGTATCTGTCATAGACCGTGACGTCGCCGAGCGCGGTTGCGATGCGGTCGAACGTCCGGCTGGTGGTCACCGAGGA
Organism: Sphingomicrobium sp.; assembly: GCA_035540475.1. Classification (GTDB taxonomy): domain Bacteria; phylum Pseudomonadota; class Alphaproteobacteria; order Sphingomonadales; family Sphingomonadaceae; genus Sphingomicrobium. Next base: position 19,464 of record DATLGK010000087.1, on the reverse strand, counting down.
CCCGGCAACCGCGGTCCTCGTTCCGCTCGTGCGGAGCATGGTAACGCTGCCTTGCGCGCGGAACGCATTGGCGACGTCGAGAAGGCCCCAGCCGTAGACCGGGTCGACGCCGGCCTCGCCAACGTCCTTCGCGGTCTCGAACAGGATCGAGGCGAGTTTCGCGGGATCGCTCTTCAGCGCCGGCCAGCGGGCCTGCAGCAGCGCGGCGGCGCCGGCGACGATCGGCGTCGCCATGCTGGTCCCCGACATGTTGCCGTAACTGTTGCCCGGAAGCGCCGCATAGATGTTCTCGCCGGGCGCAACGATGAAATGATTCTTCCATTTAAGGTCGTCCGCGCAGCCGGTGGCGCCGCTCGGAAGCAGGCAATTTTCTCCCGGCCGATTGGAAAAGCTGCTGATGGTCCCCGTTACGTTGACGCTGCCGACCAGGATCAGCCGCTGCATCGCCGTGCTGGCGACGCTGCCGCTCACCGCAATGGACTCGTTGGAGAGGACCGCGCCGTCATTGCCCGCGGCCTTGATGAACAGCATCGAGGAGAGGCTGCCGCTGGCCATCGCCGTGACTTCGTCGGCAGTGAAGCAGAGCGCGAGCTTGGTGCAGCCGAAGCTCATGCTGGAGATCGCGGCGCCGCGCGAGCTTGCGTTGAGCCAGGCATTGATCAGCTTGTTGCCGGTGGCGACATAATAACGGTCGTCGAACACCGCATAATTGTAGATGTAAGCGCTCGGGGCGACCCCGTGCTTTGCGCCCGCGACCGTGCCGGCGGTGTGCGTTCCGTGATTGTCGTAGAAGCGGTAGCGCCCGCCCTGGATCAGCGTATTGTCGCAGCGCTGCCCAGATGATCCGGCGAACTCCGAGTGGCGGCAGTCGGTGAGCCCGTCCAGAACTGCGACATAGGCGCCGGCTCCGCCATTTGCGGAGGAGACGTCGGTCGCCGTCAAGTTGATGAGGTTCCACTCATCCTGATTAGGCGTGGTGCTCGGTGGCGGTGGGGCCGGTTTCTTGGCGGCTGCGGCCGTCGGCACGCCCAGCGCCAAGCCCGCGGCCATGACAAAAAGACCCCGCTTCGCAGCAAGAACACTCATGATCGCCCCCTCCTGAGTTCGCTGCAGTTGGAACTAGTTCGGGTGAGTCGTCAATGGTTTAAATGCGCCCTCAGATGCTAACGAAAGTAAAGTTGCCCCGACCCGCGCACCGGCTAATCTGTGCCGGCGCGGCGAGGGCCGGCGGGGGCAGTCCATGCGTATCGAGCTCAATTGCGACCAGTGCGGCAGCAACCGCTTCTCGATCCGGCGTGCCAGCTCCGACGACGCCCGCATCGCGTGCGAGGATTGCGAGCACGACATCGGCACTTTGGCCGAGCTCAAGGAACGCGTCGCCGCCGAAGTTTTGCGCCGCCGCGCGGTGCGGCCGTCGCACGACGACTGATCTTTCAACGCAGCCGCGCTTCCGGCCCGTCTCGGCCGGTTACGGGTCCTTACCTATCGACCCGCTCGCCGCTCCCGGCCTAAAGGGTTGAGGACACCGCCGCCGCAGGCCTAGGAAAAAAGGAATTCGCTTGATGTCCGGCAACATCCTCGTCGCAACCGATCTCAGCGCGCGGTCCGACCGCGCGGTCGAACGGGCGCTGCTACTCGGCCGCCAGCTTGGCCGCGGCGTGACCCTGCTGCACGTGCTCGAGGGCGATGCCCAGCTCGACCACGAGCAGGAGGAGCGTCTGCGCGGAATCGTTGAAACTGAGTTCGGCCTGTCAGGGCAGCCGGTCGAGGTTCGCTTCGAGAAGGGCGACGTGCCGGAAGCGATCGCCGGTTTCGCCGAGCGCGAGGATTGCGCGCTGGTAGTGACGGGCGTTGCCCGCTTCAACGACGTTCGCGATTTCGTGCTCGGCACGGCCGTCGATTATCTGGTGCGCAAGAGCCCGCGGCCGGTACTGGTGGTCAAGCGCCGCGCGCGGCAGCCCTATCAGCGCCTCGTCGTCGCCACCGACTTCTCGCCCGCCTCAGCCCGCGCGCTTCTCCTGTCGGCCGAGCTCTTCCCGGACGCGAAGCTGAAGCTGGTCCACGCCTATCGCGCCGCATTCGAGGCGTTCCTCGAGCGTGACAGCACCGCCGAATTCGTCCGCGACGAAGCGGAGGAAGCGATCGGCAAGCAGGTCGCCGAGCTTCCCGAAGCCTTCCGGCCGCGGGTCGAAACCGTCGTCGAGGAAGGCCGCGTCGAGGCGGTGCTCGCGCGCCAGGTCAACGAGCTTGGCGGCGAGCTGTTGGTGCTCGGCTCCTGGCACCGGCGGCGCCACGCCCATTTCATGGGCAGCGAGGACAGCTGGGCAATGCCCGGGATCGAGCCGTGCGACCTGCTCATCGTCAGGCCTGGCATGGACAAGGCGCGGGCCGACGACGAGGCAGGCACGGGCGAAGCAGCCGCGCGCGAATAGGCTCCGCACCCCGCCCCCGTTACCGGCTACGGCACCACGAGCGAATCCGGCCGTTCCACCTTGACCTAAGGTTAAGGTGGAGGTTCACGTGCGGATGATCGGACGGTGGCGTCTCCTTCGGGAGCTCGAATGCTGGCTTGAAAAACCGATGATCGTGCTCAGCCTGGCCTGGCTGGCGGTCGTCGTCGTCGAACTGACAGCGGGCGAATATTCGCTGCTGACCGGCATCGGCATCGCCATCTGGGCCATCTTCGTCGCCGAGTTCGCGATCCGCGCGCTCGCGCCGGAAAAGCTGCCGTTCGTGCAGCGGAACTGGCTGACGCTGATCGCCCTCGTGGTCCCCGCGTTCCGGCTGCTTCGCGCCTTCGCCTTGTTCCGCGCCGCCGGAGTGCTTCGTGGCGCCCGCCTGGTGCGGGTCATCGGCACCATCAACCGCAGCATGAACGCGCTTGGCCGAACGCTGCGCCGGCGCGGCTTCGGCTATGTCGTCGCCCTGACCCTGGTGGTGCTGCTTGCGGGTGCTGCGGGTATGCTGAGCTTCGAGCGCACAAGCGCAGCGGGCGGGGGCTTTACCTCTTACTGGCATGCCTTGTGGTGGACCGGCATGCTGCTCGCCAGCCTCGGCACCGATTTCTGGCCGCAAACAGTCGAAGGCCGGCTGCTCTCCTCGCTTCTCGCCCTCTACGGGCTAGGCGTGTTCGGCTATATCACCGCGACCATCGCCAGCTATTTCATTGACCGCGACGCGCGCGATCCCAAGGCCGATGTCGCGGGCAGCGACGAGCTGAGGCGCCTCAGACGCGAGATCGCCGCCTTGCGCGCCACGCTCGGTTTCTCGAACCTCTCCCAAAATCCTGGCTGAGCAGGAGACAGATGTGACCGATGATGTCGACGACCAACCGGATTCCGGTAGCCGCGCCGCTCGCCGCACCGAGCTTGCCGAAGACCGCACCATCCTTGCCAGTGAGCGAACCTTTGCCGGCTGGGTCCGCACCAGCCTTGGCTGCATCGCCATCGGACTTGGCTTCCATGCCCTCTTCAACAAGATGGAGCCGACCTGGCTGCCGAAAACCATCGCCACCGGTTTCCTGCTGCTTGCGATCCTTATCATCTGGCTCGCCGAGCGCCGCGCCGCTGCCGTGCTGGAGCGCATGGACACACATGTCGTGGTCAGCGCGCGGAGGATGAATCTGCGATGGATCGCCGGGGCCGTCTCGGTCGGTTCGGCGACCCTCGTGGCGGCGATGTGGCTTGTCGGGGTGTGAGCCGACCAGTCCCGCGCGTTGCCCGAAATGCTTTCCGGTTCCTGAAACGCGCCGGACTTTGCTAACGCACATTGCACGGCGTCGCGCAAACAGGGGCAGGAGAGCGCAAATTGTCGATGGATCTGGCGCAGCAGAACCGCCGCGACCGGCTCGCCGGTATGGTCCTGATCGCCGCTTCGGCCGCAGCTCTCATCGCTGCCAACTCGCCGCTCGCTTCCGACTACCACCATTTGCTCGAATGGCGCTTAGGACCGCTGTTGCCGCACGTCGGGCCCCTCACCGTCCATGCCGCGGTCGCCGACGGGCTGATGGCGATCTTCTTCCTGCTGGTGGGCATGGAAGTGAAGCGCGAATGGTTCGAGGGGCGGCTGTCCAATCCGTTGGCGCGGCGGCTGCCGATTGTCGCCGCTGTCGCCGGAATGGCCGTCCCGGCGTTGGTCTATCTCTCGATCATCGGCTTCGATCCGCGCTGGGCGCACGGCTGGGCGATCCCGACCGCGACTGACATCGCCTTTGCGGTCGCAGTGCTCGCAATCCTCGGCACCCATGCACCGCCCTCGATCAAGGTGCTGCTGGTCAGCGTCGCGGTCGTCGACGACGTCGGCGCGGTGCTGATCATCGCGCTAGCCTACACCGACCATGTCAACACGCTCGCGCTCGGCGGCGCCGCGGCGCTGGTTTCGCTGATGGCCCTGATGAACATCCTCGGGGTGAAGCGGGCCTGGCCCTATATGCTCGGCTTTGCCGGCCTGTGGTGGCTCGTCCTTGCAAGCGGGGTGCATGCGACCATCGCCGGAGTCCTGGCGGCGCTTACAATTCCGCTCGGCCACGGCCCTGCCGCCGGAACGCTCGAACGCCTCGAGCACCAGCTCCATCCGTGGGTCGCATTTCTGATCGTCCCTTTGTTCGGGTTCGTCAGCGCGGGCGTCCACTTGCCAAGCTTTTCGGCAGTGCTCGACCCGCTGCCTCTGGCGGTCCTGCTCGGCCTGTTCGTGGGCAAGCAGCTCGGCGTTTTCGCCGCCATCCGCCTCGGTGATGCTCTGGGCCTGTGCTGCCGGCCTGAACATGCGAGTTGGCCCCAAATCTACGGCGCTTCGGTCTTGTGCGGGATCGGCTTCACCATGAGCCTGTTCATTGGCGCGATCGCCTTCCCCGGCCACCCGGAAAATATCGACGCGGCCAAGATCGGCACTCTGGTCGGTTCGCTGCTTTCGGCGCTGCTCGGCTGGGCGGTGCTGCGCGCATCCTCGCCGGTGCGGTGGTTCGACGACGACGTCCGCGCAGCGCTGCGCCTGTTCGCCTTTCGCCAGGGCGCGGAGCGCGAGCCGCGCCATAATATGCCGAGCGGCGAAGGCCCGTAAGCCGGTCAGACCAAGGGGGAAATAGAATGATTCGACGGCGAACATTCCTGGGCACAAGCGCGGCAGCAGCCGCCACGCTCGCCGTGCCGCGGGCCGCGTGGGCGGCGCGCGCGATCGACTGGGAGCCGCTGCGCCGCGCGGTCGGCGACCGCCTGATCGACACGCCCTCCCCGCTTGCCGAACTGGCACGAAATGGCGGCCGCGGCGCCGACGCACTCTTCCGGCAACTCAAGAACCCGTATTTCCTGTCCGACACGCCGGGCCTTACGCAAACGCTCGGCTGGATCGATGCGTGGACCAGCCAGCCGAGCCTGAAAGGCGTCGCGGCGCAGTCCCCCGCCGACGTCGCCGCCGCGGTCGACTTCGCCCGGCGCAGCGGCATCCCGCCAGTCGTGAAGGGCGGCGGGCACAGCTATTTCGGCAATAGCAACCGCGCCGGCTCGCTCCTCATCTGGACCCATCGGATCCGCGACATCGTCCTGCACGATGCCTTCCGGCCGAGCGGCGCTCCCGCCAGCGCAGCAGCCGAGCCCGCCGTGTCGATCGGCGCCGGCTGTCTGTGGGGCGAAGTCTATCGCACCGTCGCCGCGCAGGGTCGCTATGTGCAGGGCGGCGGATGCCTCACGGTCGGCACGGCCGGCTTCGTCCAGGGCGGCGGGTTCGGCTCGCTATCCAAAGAGTTCGGCACCGGCGCCGCCAACCTCATCGAGGCCGAAGTGGTCACCGCGGACGGCCGCATCCGGACCGTCAACCGCTTTCGTGATCCGGACCTGTTCTTCGCGCTTCGTGGCGGCGGCGGCGGCACGTTCGGGGTGGTCACCCGCCTCACCCTTCGGAGCCACCCGCTGCCCACGACGATCGGCGGCGCCTTGTTCGAGGTGCGCGCATCGGACGATGCCAGCTGGCGCGCACTCGTCGCCGAGACCGTCCGCTTCTACGCCGACACGCTCTTCAACCCGACCTGGGGAGAGCAGATCCGCTTCGGCCCGGGACGCCGCCTCGCCGTCACCATGGTCTGTCATGGCCTGACGCAGGATGCGATCGCCGCGACCTGGGAGCCCTTCCTCTCCTGGATAAAGGCGCGGCCCGGTTACGCGCTGGCTGGCGATCCGATGTTCATCTCCATTCCGGGGCGCTCGTTCTGGGATCCTGCCTATCTGCGGCAATTGCCCGGGCTCGTCCTCCAGGACGACCGCCCCGGCGCTCCCGCCGACAACATCTACTGGGCGTCGAACCGCGGCGAAGCGGGACAGGTGATCCACGCCTATCAGTCGGCGTGGCTTCCGAACCGGCTGCTCGACCCTTCGCGCCGCGGCCAGCTGGTCGATGCGCTCCTCGCCGCAAGCGCCGGCTGGAGCGTCTCGCTGCATGTGAACAAGGGACTCGGCGGCGGGTCCGCCTACGCCATTCGATCGACGCGCGAGACGGCGACCAGCCCGGAAGTGCTCGATTCTTTCGCACTGGTTATCGCCGGCGCGGAGCAGGACCCGGCCTGGCCGGGCATTCGGGGACACGAGCCCGATGTCGCCCGGGGCCGCCGCAATGCCGCCGCGGTCACTCGCGCCATGGCGCCGCTGCGCGCGCTCGCGCCCGCCGCCGGCGCCTATGTGTCGGAAGCGGACTATTTCCAGGCCGACTGGAAGCGCGCTTATTGGGGGCCGAACTACCCGCGTCTCGCGGCAGCCAAGCGCCGCTATGACCCGCAGTGGCTGTTCCGCGGCCACCATTGCGTCGAGCCCGCCTAGCGCGAGCCGAAGCCCGTCAGCATGGTCTTGATGGTGCGGAAGAAGATCAGGATGTCGAGCCAGGGCGAGAAATATTTGATGTAATAGAAGTCGTACTGGAGCTTGCGGTGCACCTCGTCGACCGCGGCGACATGCCCCTGGTTGACCTGCGCCCATCCGGAAATGCCCGGCTTCACCACATGGCGATAGCGATAGAACGGAATCTCGCTGGTGTACCAGGCCGACAGCACCTTGGCTTCGGGGCGGGGCCCGATCCAGCTCATCTCCCATTTCAAAATGTTGAAGATCTGCGGCAGCTCGTCGAGGCGCAGCTGGCGCAAGATGCGCCCGACCTTGGTCACCCGGTCATCGTCGGGCTTGGTCATCGCGGCGTCGCGGTCGAGGCCGGCCTCGACCGTCCGCATGGTGCGGAATTTGTAGACGGTGATGCTCCTGCCGGCGTGGCCGACGCGGCTTTGGCGGAAGAGCACGGGTCCCCTGCTGTCGAGTTTGATGGCAATGCCGATCACCGCCATCAGCGGCAGGACCAACGGCAGCATCACGACCGCAGCAAGGAAGTCGACAAGGCCTTTGAGATAGAAATAGCCGCGTGCCGGCAGCAGCGATCCGAAACTGTTTTCCGACAGATGCTCGAGCTCGACGCGGCCGGTCAGCGATTCCGACAATTGCTTGACCTGGTAGACGATGCGCCCAGCGAGCGCTGCGTCGGCCAGGAACCCCTCCCATTCGTCGGGCATGTCCGCACCGAAATCGGCGACGATCGCATTGCAATGCCGCGCGTCCTGGAGGCGCGGCCGTTTGAGCATCGTCCAGTCGACTCCGGCGATCTGTTCCAGGCGCGCGGTTACCCCGAACGGCACAACCGCGAACCTGCGCCTGATCCGGCGATCGGCGTAAATGTACAGCAGGTAAAGCCAGACGACGTGCAGCAGGAACCCGGCCGCAAGGCCGAGGCGGTCGTAGGGGAAGCGCGTCAGCATGAACCAGACGAGGACGACGCCGTGTCCGCTGAGCGCAGCCGGGAGGATCACCGCGCTGCGGTTGATTCCGGGGTAGGTCTCGATCGAAAGCCTCAGCCAGAAGCCGATGGTGATTGCCGCAATATTGCCCATCAGGCCGTTGAGGCTTGCCTCGGCCAGCATGGTTCCCGGCAGCAGAGGCTCGCGCGCCAGCCATGGAAGCAGCGCGCCGATCAGAAGCGCCGTCGCATATTGGAAGCGCTTGCGCGTCAGGATCGATTCCCGCGGGCGGATCTGCTCTTTCCGCAGTCCGGGACGATCCTCTACAACGTCCACAGGTCGACCTCCGCGGCCAGCTCGCGTTCGCGCCACATCGCTTTCAGGTCCGCCAGCGTGCCGCCGGGAGCAAGCATCGCCCTGAGCTGCGCGTCGGTCATTTCGCGGTATGCGCGGTGCGCCACGGCTCCGACCACAAGGTCATAGCGGCGGCCGTCCGGCTCAGTGACCTTCAGCCCATGTTCGCGCTCGATCTCCTCCGGGCTGGCAAGCGGGTCGGCGACCTCGACGTCATGGCCGAGCCACTGCAAGCGCCGCACCAGATCGAAGCTGCGGCTGTTGCGAAGGTCGGGGACGTTCTCCTTGAAGGTCAGGCCGAGCACCAGCGCCGTCCCCGCTTTCCCGCGCCGGCCGTGAAGCGTGTCCGCAATCCACGCCCCCATGCCGTCATTGGTCGTCCTTCCGGCGAGGATGACCTGGGGATCGTGGCCGAGCTGCTGCGCGAGGTGGCTCAGATAATAAGGGTCGACGCCTATGCAGTGGCCGCCGACCAGGCCCGGCTCGAATGACAGGAAATTCCATTTGGTCCGAGCCGCGGCGAGGACATCCCACACCGACACACCAATTTGCGAGAAGATTTGCGTCACTTCATTGACGAAGGCGATGTTGATGTCGCGCTGCGCATTCTCGATCGCCTTGGCGGCTTCGGCCGTCTTGATCGAGGCGGCACGGAAGACGCCGCCGCTGGTGACTGCGCCGTAAATGTGGGCGAGCTGGTCGACGACCTCATCGTCCTCGCCGGCGATCACCTTGGTGATGCGCTCGATCGAATGTTCACGGTCGCCGGGGTTGATGCGCTCCGGACTGTAGCCGAGCCGGAAATCGCGGCCGCGCTTGAGGCCTGAGCAGCGTTCGATCTCGGGTCCGCACAGTTCCTCGGTGACGCCTGGATAGACGGTGCTTTCATAGACGATCGTCGGCCGCCGCCTGGCGTCGATGTTCGCCGCGACCGCACGCGTGGCGGAGAGGAGCGCGCCAAGATCGGGCCGGTTGGCCGCATCGACTGGGGTCGGCACGGTGACGATGTAGACATCGCCACCGGCGCAATCCTCGGCGGACGCGGTGAGCTTCAAGGCGCTGTCGCGAAGCGCTTGAGCTTCGACCTCGCCGGTACGGTCTAGCCCTTCGCGAAGCTCGCCGATGCGCACCGGGTCGATGTCAAAGCCGGTCGTCTCGAACCGCCGCGCAAGCGCGATGGCGAGCGGCAGGCCGACATAGCCGAGCCCGATGACGATGATCCTTGGATCGGCACCCATCCCGCGCCAACTATATCCGGATTAGCGCGTTCGGATAGCCGCCGGTTGAAATCTAGGCCGCGACGGCGCGCCCGCGGCCGACGCCATAATAAGCGAGGCCCGCTTCCTGGGCTTCCTCCGGATCGTAGACGTTGCGAAGGTCGACCAGGATCTTGCCGTGCAGCGAGGCCGCGACGCGGGCCAGGTCGAGGGCGCGGAATTCGTCCCATTCGGTAACGATCACCAGGCCATCGGCGCCTTCCGCGGCCGCATAAGCATCGTCGGCGAACTCGATCCCGGCGAAGATCTTTTCGGCCTGCTCGCGCGCGACCGGATCGAACGCGCTGACCGATGCGCCGCGCTCCAGCAGCCCTTCGACCAGCGGGATGGATGGGGCTTCGCGCATGTCGTCGGTGTTGGGCTTGAAGGCGAGGCCGAGCACGGCGATCCTCTTGCCCTCGACCGACCCGCCCATCGCCTGCTCGACACGCTCCGCCATTTGCGCCTTGCGCTCGTCGTTGACCTCGACGGTCGTGCGCACGATGCGCTGGTCGACGCCCGCCGCATCCGCGGTCTGCAGCAGCGCAAGCGTGTCCTTGGGAAAGCAGCTTCCGCCATAACCCGGGCCGGCATGCAGGAATTTCGGGCCGATGCGATTGTCGAGGCCGATGCCGCGGGCAACGTCCTGCACGTCGGCGTCGACGGCCTCGCACAGATTGGCAATCTCGTTGATGAAGCTGATCTTCACCGCCAGAAAAGCGTTCGCAGCATATTTCGTCAGCTCGGCGGTGCGGCGGCCGGTGAACAGGATCGGCGCGCGGTTGAGGAACAAGGGCCGGTAGATCTCGCGCAGCACTTCCTGTGCATGTTCGTCCTCGGCGCCGACGACGATCCGGTCGGGATGCTTGAAATCGGCAATCGCCGCGCCCTCGCGCAGAAACTCGGGGTTGGAGGCGACCGACACACCGGTCACGCCTTCCTCTTGCAGAATCTTCTCGATCTGGTCGCCGGTCCCTACCGGCACGGTCGACTTGGTGACGACGACCGTTCCGGGCTTGATGACCTTCGCCAGCTCGCGCACCGCGTCGAACACGAAGGTCAGGTCGGCGTGGCCGTCGCCGCGCCGCGCCGGCGTTCCGACGGCGATGAACACCGCTTCGGCATCCGCAACCGCGGCCGGCAGATCGAGGGTGAAACGGAGGCGCCCGCGTTCGGCATTGCCCTTGACCAACGCTTCCAGGCCGGGCTCCCAGATCGGCATCCGCCCCTGGTTCAGCCAGTCGATCTTGTCCTGGTCCTTATCGACGCAGGTCACACGGTGGCCGAAATCGGCAAAGCAGGCTCCGGAAACGAGCCCGACGTAGCCAGTGCCGATCATCGCAATGCGCATCCAAGATTCTCCGTGAGGCTGGGGGCGCGCGGCTCTTAGCCACCCTCTCCCTCAAGCGCCAGCATTGCGTGTCGCGCTTGCGCACCGGCCTCCGGCGCGGCATCTCTTCAGCTCGAACGAGCGGCGGCAACGCGAAAGGGGCGCGCAAACCATCATGGCCCGTCAGCCGGAAGACCTGCGGCACATGACTCTGCGCCGGCGATCGGCGCTCAACGAATGGCAACAGGTCGGCCTGCGCGTCCTGCTTCTTCTCGCGCTGCTCGCCTTCATCATCGGCTTTCATTGGCTGGAGCGCGACAGCCTGAACGATACGCTCGACGGCCACGTCAGCTTTTCCGACGTGATCTACTTCACGATGATCAGCGCGACGACCACGGGTTACGGCGACATCGTCCCGGTCACCGACCGGGCGCGGATGTTCGACGCTTTGGTGGTCACGCCGATCCGCATCTTCTTCCTCCTCATTCTCGCGGGCACCGCCTATACCTTCGTGATCAAGCGCAGCTGGCACAGGTTCCTCATGCGACGCATTCAGAAAAATCTCTGCGATCACATTATCATCGCGGGCTTCGGCACCAGCGGCACCCAGACGGTCGAAGAATTGATTGCCCGCGGCACCAACCCGCGCAAGCTCGTCGTCATCGACAAAAATGGCACCGCGCTCGAGCGGGCCGAAGACATGGGCTGCGCGGCGATGCTCGCCGATGCCACCGACGATGACACGCTGACGGCCGTGCAGATCGACCAGGCGCGGGCAATGATGATCTCCGCAGGCCGCGACGACACCTCGATCCTCATCTGCCTGACGGCGCGGCACCTCGCGCCGAAGCTTCCGATCTCGGTCGCAATTCGGGAAACCGACAACGAGCTCCAGGCCCGCGCAGCCGGCGCGACTTCGGTGATCAACCCGGTCAGCTTCGCCGGCCTGCTGCTTGCCGGTTCGATCGAGGGCAAGGGCATCACCGAATATATCCGTGACCTCGCCTCGGTCGGCGGCAAGGTCCGCCTGCACGAGCGCGAGATCGAACCATTTGAAGTAGGCAAATCGCTCGCCGAGGCGGCGATTGGGATCGGGATGCGGATCCTGCGCGGCAACGAATCCTACGGGTTCTGGGAAGAGGAAGCGGCCGAGCTCCAGCCGGGCGACCGGATCATCGAGGTCATTCCGGAATATCTGTTCCCGAAGATCGCCCCAATCTGATTCCTTATCGGTCGATCCGGATTTTTGATTGGGCTGGGTCGGCAGCGAGCAATACTGGCGGCCCATGACACTCGACCTCGACCTCGATCGCGCCGTGCTCCTTCCGATCGACATGCAGCAGGCGTTTGACGAGCCGCGCTGGCCGCGCCGCTGGAACCGTCACGTTGACGCGAACGGTCTTGCACTCCTCGCCGCGTGGCGAAGCGCCGGGCGCCCGATCATCCACGTCCGCCATGATTCCGTATCGCCTGGATCGAGCCTAGCTCCGGGTGCCGCCGGCAACGCGTTCCGCCCGGGCTTCGAGCCGGAGCCGGGCGAACCGGTCGTCAGCAAGGGCGTCAACTCCGCCTTCATCGGCACCGACCTCGACCTCAGGTTGAAGCGCCTCGGCGCGAAGCATGTCGTGGTGTTCGGCATTTCCACGGACATGTGCGTCTCGACGACGATCCGGACGGGCGCCAACATGGGCTGGGATATGATCCTGGTGCCCGAGGCGAGCGATTGTTTCGATCTCCCGGACGGCGCTGGCGGAACCATCCCGGCCGAGGAAGTGCAGCGGGCGCATGTCGCCACGCTTGCCTTCGAATTCTGTAAGATCGCCACGGTCGAACAGCTGGCCGGGCTCAAGGCAGCCGCCTAGCGGATCGGGCCCTTCACGGGTTCGGCGTCGACCGGCCCCTCGAAGGCGATGAACAGTACGCAGCGTTCCCGTCCGAGGCAGCGCGCCTCATGCGGAAGGCCGGCGGGTCCGTAGGCATAGGTGCCGGCGGTAAGGATCTGGGGCCGCGCGCCCTGGTAGCGAACCTGCAGCCTACCCGACACGAGGATCATCCGTTCCGCCGAGCTGTGGCGGTGCGGCTGGAGGAAGAAGCCGCCGGGTACGCGCAGCAACACATCCGCATTCGGCCGCGCGGGGTCGCCGTGGAGAACCGCGATCTCGCAGCCCCTCGCGAACAACGGCGGGCACGCGCCCCATTTGACCGCCGAACTCGTCGGAGCAATGGCCAGCGGCTTTTCGGCGGCGAGCGCGGAATGGGCTGGCAAGGCGGCGGCAAGGGCGAAGAGCTGGACGGCGAGCAAGGTGCGCATCGATGGCCTTTCTCTCTTGTTCACGCCCAAGGCAGGGCGGGCGAACCCATCATAGGCTCCACCGGCCATGCGGTATAGCTGCAGCCAAAAGCCTCGATTTTGCGCGACACCTTGCCTACATGGCGCGCTTCGCATGAACGTCACCACGCTCCCCAAGCCCCCGCGCGTCGGGCTGGTCTCGCTCGGCTGTCCCAAAAATCTGGTCGACAGCGAACGGATCATGACCCGCCTGCGCGCCGAAGGTTATGACATGTCGCCCGACTATTCCGGCGCCGACGTCGTGCTGGTCAACACCTGCGGCTTCCTCGACAGCGCCAAGGAGGAAAGCCTCGAAGCGATCGGCGAGGCGATCGCCGAAAACGGCCGGGTCGTCGTCACCGGCTGCATGGGCAAGGAGGCCGAGCTGATCCGCGCCCGCTTCCCCAAGGTGCTGGCGATCACCGGCGCGCACCAATATGAGGAGGTGGTCGCTGCAGTGCACGAGGCGGCGCCGCCTGTTCCGTCGCCGTTCGTCGACCTCGTCCCGGAAACGGGCCTGAAACTGACCCCCCGGCACTACAGCTATTTGAAGATTTCCGAGGGCTGCAACCACCGCTGCGCTTTTTGCATCATCCCGCACCTTCGCGGCGACCTCGTCAGCCGCCGTCCGGACGCAGTGCTGCGCGAAGCCGAGAAACTGATCGCGGCCGGGACGAAAGAGCTGCTGGTGATCAGCCAGGACACCTCGGCTTACGGGGTCGACGTTCGCCACAAATCCTGGCCTTGGAAGGGATCCGAGGTCCGTGCGCACATGACCGACCTCGCCCGCGAGCTCGGCAAGCTCGGCGCCTGGGTCCGGCTCCACTACGTCTACCCCTATCCCCACGTGAATGATGTGATTCCCCTGATGGCCGAGGGGCTGGTCCTTCCTTACCTCGACATCCCGTTCCAGCACGCGAGCCCGAACGTGCTGAGGCGCATGCGCCGCCCGGCCAACGACGCCAAGGTATTGCAGCGCATTCGCGACTGGCGGGCACAGGCCCCCGATCTTGCAATCCGTTCGACCTTCGTGGTCGGCTTCCCCGGCGAGACCGAGGAGGACTTTGCTTATCTGCTGTCCTGGCTCGAGGAAGCACGTCTCGATCGTGTCGGCGCGTTCAAGTTCGAGCCGGTCGAGGGGGCGCCGGCCACAAGTATGGACAAACAGGTACCCGACGACGTCAAGCAGCAGCGCTTCGAGGCACTGATGGCGCTGTCGGCGCGCATTTCCGCCGAGAAGCTCGCGGCCAAGGTCGGCTCGACCCTCGAAGTGCTGGTCGACGCGGTCGATCGGGAGAGCGGCGGTGCCACCGGCCGCTCGAAGGCGGACGCGCCCGAAATCGACGGCGAAGTCCATTTGCGCGATGCGGTCGGAGCGAGGCCCGGCGAGATCCTCGCCGTCCGCATCGAGGATAGCGACGAGCACGACCTCTACGGCGTGCCGGTCTAGGACGTCGGATTGAGCCCAAGGACCGGCCGAGTTCTTTCTTCCGGATCGAATGACTCGATTTTGGCCTAACTTTCGTCTAGTATGGCTGTGCTTCCGGGGGGCAACTGGAGACGCGTGCAGTGAGGAAGCTGATTGCAATCGCCGCAGCGGCGGCACTGGTCACCAGTTCAACCGTGGCTGTTGCGGCCCCCTCTATGAGCTCACCGGCGACCATCCCCCCGCAAACCTCCGATGCGTGGATCATGCTTGGCGCGCTCAGCGCGACGCCGGGTGCAATGGGCAGCGCCGCGATCTGCGGAACCGCTGCTGCAGCCACCGCGGCGGCTGCCGCGGCTGCGGCCGCCCAGCCCGCGCCGGGCTGCGTGTTTCCGCAAGGCGTTCCCGGGCCGGTCGGCGCGGCGCCGCCCTCCCCGCCTCCGCCGTTCGTCGCGGGCTTTCCGGCATTCGGTGCCGAGTTGCTGCCCATTCTCTTGATGGCCGCGCTCATTGCCGTCGCGCTCGGCATCACCGGCCGAAGCGGCGAGCCGAACAGCCCGGGCTAAGGCGGAGTCAGGCTGGTCCTGACCCCCTTCGCCTCCAAAAGGCGCCTGACGATCGAACGATTGTGGCCCGAATTAGCAATTGAATCAAAAGCATGGCATGTCCCTCCACGGAGCTGAAAATCTGCTCCGATGCCGGGAGGGATGCATTGAAACGGGAATATCTGCCGGCGGCGCTCGCTGCCTTACTATTGCTTGAAGGGTGCTCGTCGCGGCCGCGCGAATTTACCCCGCAGCTTTCCGTTCCGGCCTCCAGCCAGGCAGACTTCGATGCCGTTTTTGCCGAATGCAGGACGCTCTTCCTCGCCGGCAAGCTCGATTCGAGCGGGCGCAGCGCATCGGCCGGCGCCGGAGCGGCTGCCGGGGCAGCGACGGCTGCCGTGGGCGGAACAGCGGCAGCTGCGGCCGGCGGCTACGCGGGCCTTGCCGCGGCCGGCGCCACGGTCGTGCTGCTCCCGGTTGCGATCCTCGGAGGGGCCTGGGGCATGGCGCGATCCAAGCGCGCGAAAAAGGAACGCGCGATCCGCACGGCAATGGAAGGCTGCCTGCAAGAACGCGGCTATCAAGTCGCCAGCTGGTCGAAGTCGGTGAGCAAGCCGGTGGTGGTGCCGCCCGAGCGATAGCCGTCGCGGAAAGATCCTGGACTGGTTCTCGTTCATCGGCCGCAATCGAGGCGATTGCCCCCTCCGCTTTCGTCATTTTCGCAGCCGATTGCGACCATGAAGCGGGATCCTTAGAGCCGCGCCAATGACTGACTTCGCCTCGCTTCTGGCCGCCGACCGGGGCCAGCCCGCCCGCGCCATCCATCTCGTCGACAAGGCGACCTTCCCCGACTGGGTGAAATCGCGCCCGGCCGAGGACCGCGCCCTGCTCGAAGCGCAGCGCTTCGACGGCAAGACCGGCTACGCCTTCGCCTTGCTCCCGCGCGGCGGCGAGTTCGAGGTCGTCAGCGCGGTCAAGAATGTTACATCACTGTCGCCATGGTGCCTGGCGAAGCTGGCGGAACGCCTGCCTGAGGGGACGTACCGGCTGGCTGAAGGGGAGCCCGGCAAGGCAGGGCTTGGCTGGCTATTGGGCCAGCATCGCGATGAACGCTACCGTTCAAGCAAGGACGACGAGCCGAAGCGCGGGCCGCGCGTGCTGCTGACCGGTGAAGCGGCGCGGATCGACGGCACCGTTCGTGTGGCCGACGCCACGGCGCTGGTCCGCGACCTCGTCAACGCGCCTGCCGCAGAGCTTGGACCGGCCGAGCTCGAGCAGGCGGTACGCGAGCTGGCCGGCGAAACCGGGGCGCAGCTGCGGGTGACCGCGGGCAAGGATCTGGAAGAGGGCTATCCGCTCATCGCCGCGGTGGGCGCCGCGGCGACGCCGGAGCGCGCGCCGCGGCTGATCGAGCTCGAATGGGGCAAGGCCGAGGATCCGCGCATTGCCATAATCGGCAAGGGCGTGTGCTTCGACAGCGGCGGCCTCGACATCAAGCCGGCCTCAGGCATGCGGCTGATGAAAAAGGATATGGGCGGCGCCGCTCACGCCATTGCGCTCGCGCGGCTGGTCATCGCCGAGCGCATGCCGGTCCGGCTGCACCTCCTGGTTCCGGCGGTCGAGAATGCGGTTTCGGGCGCAGCCTTTCGGCCCGGCGACATCATCAAGTCGCGCAAGGGATTGTTCGTCGAGATCGACAACACCGATGCCGAAGGCCGGCTGATCCTCGCCGACGCGATCACTCGCGCGGCCGAGGCTGAGCCGGTGCTGATCCTCGATTTCGCGACTCTCACCGGCGCGGCGCGGGTTGCTCTGGGCCCCGACCTTCCCGCCTTCTTTGCCAATAACGAGGACATCGCTGCTGCGGCCTTGGCCTCGGCGGCGGACGTCGAGGACCCGCTTTGGCGGATGCCGCTGTGGGATGCCTATGACGAAATGCTCAAGAGCGACATTGCTGACATGGCCAATGCCTCTGGCTCGCCGATGGCGGGCTGCATCACCGCCGCCATGTTCCTCAAGCGCTTCGTGCCCGACGCGACGGCCTGGGCCCACCTCGACACTTATTCCTGGCGCGACGCGGCCAAGCCTGGCCGGCCAAAGGGCGGAGAGGCCGTTGGCCTGAGGGCATCCTTCGCTTTGCTGCAGCGCCGCTGGCCGGCGCGCTGAAAAGCGGGATTCACCGCAGAATCAGGGATTTTGGCGACTTCGGCCTGCAACATTTCGGGCTCTTGCCGG
This sequence comes from Sphingomicrobium sp., assembly GCA_035540475.1. Lineage (GTDB taxonomy): Bacteria > Pseudomonadota > Alphaproteobacteria > Sphingomonadales > Sphingomonadaceae > Sphingomicrobium. Next base: position 2,227 of record DATLGK010000087.1, on the reverse strand, counting down.
TTTAAGGGGGCACAAGCGGCACACGAAGGACGGGAGTCGAGCGGCTTATGAGCGAGGTTTCGCTTACCGGCTGGATGAAGGCGCTTATCGCCTATGTCCGATCTGGCGAGCCGGACCTCACCAATCGCCAGATGGCGCTGCTGATGCTGGTTTACCTTACTCCAGGGCCCCATACCGTGCGGGGTCTTGCGCGCGTGCTCGGGGTCTCCAAACCCGTCGTGACGCGCGCCTTGAACACCTTGGGCGCGCTGGGCTATCTGCGCCGCGAACGCGACCAGGACGACCGTCGCAACGTGTTCGTCGTCCGCACCAGCAGCGGGGCAGAATTTCTTGAAGGCTTCAAACGCAACCTCCGCGAGAGCGACGGGAGCTCCGCGGCCCACCGGCCAATCATTGGGCAGGCGCCCGCCTACGCGCACCGCTGATCAGTTCGCGCTTTCCGGGCCCTCCGAGCGTCCCGACCCCGAATTCCACGCCTACCGCAAGGACCTCGCCGACATCGCGCTCGCCGGACGTGTGATCGCCTCGCATTATGCTGCGCCCGCCGCGCGCACTTTGGCGCGTGATACGGCGCTGTGCGACGCTCCCGCAGCAGATGCCGGGACCTTGCAGGTTTTGCCTGCCGGGGAGCCGTTCGAGCTGCTCGAGGAGAGCCTCGGCTGGGCGTGGGGCTATGCGGGAAAGGAGCGGCGTGTCGGCTATGTCGAGAGCGCGGCTCTCGGCTAGTCGGTCAGGCGGTAGAGCCAGATCAGCTGCCACAGACTGCTCAAGACCATCAGGCCGATCAGCGCGAGAATGGCATAGTCGCGGGCCGGCCATTTCGGGCGGCGTGCCGGAAACAGCAACCAGACCGACAGGCCGCAGAGCAATAACGTCCCGAGTGCGCTCTTCATTGCGAAGCTGGTGACCGTCGTCCGCAAATGATCCGTGCCCGAGGAGGTCTCCGGCGAATGCGGGCTCAACCACAGCCCGACCATCCAGGCGATGACCGTGGCGAAAAGGATCAACCCGCCGAAGAACATCCGTGCCCGGCCGATGCCCCGGTTTCTCACATTTCCCCCCTTTGCCGCCGGATTGCATACCATTTGGCGACATTGGCGCTGTGTTCGGCGAGCGTTTCCGCGAAGACATGGCCGCCGCTTCCGTCGGCGACGAAATAGAGCGCCTTGGTCGGCTCCGGGTGCAGCACCGCCTCGATGCTCGCCTTGCCGGGATTGGCAATGGGCCCTTCCGGCAGCCCGGCACGGCGGTAGGTGTTGTAGCCATGATCGGCGTTGAGCTCGGATCGAAGAATGCGCCGCCCGAGCGGTTTTCCCTTGGTCACGGGATAAATAACGGTCGGATCGGCATCCAGCTTCATGCCGATCTTCAAGCGGTTGCAATAAACTGCGGCGATCGTGCGCCGCTCGCTCGCCTTGCCAGTTTCCTTCTCCACGATCGAGGCGAGGATCACGGCCTGCTCAGGCGTCGAGAGGGGGCAATAGGTACCGCGCTTGGGCCACAGTTGGTCGATCGTCTTGCGCATCGCCGCCTGCATCCGCTGGGCGACCGCCCCGCGCGTTTCCCCGCGCTTATAGCCGTAGCTGTCGGGCAGGACCGAGCCCTCGGCGAGGGTCGGCGTCGGACCCGTCAGATAGGGATTCGCGGTGAGCTTCTCCTCGACGATGACCGAGGGCATGCCCTCAGTGATTGTGATCAGGCGAAGCACCGGCCGCCCGTGCTGGAGCAGATCGAGGATCGCGGCGCCGCCCGCCCCGCGCGGGATCTCGAACTCCCCGGCCTGGATGGGGTCGGCGGAACCTAGAATGCGGGCCATTACATAATAGGTTTTGGCGGTGCCCGGGATCGCGCCCTGCCGCTCGAGCTGGCGCGCGACCGACGCGATGGTCGAGCCTTCTTCGACGATCACCGTGTGCGGGCCGGGTTTAGGGCCCGGCGCCCACCACAGCATGTAGATGAGGACGAGCGCGGCGAGGACTGCCCCCGCCCCGCCGATCAGCAGAAGCCGCTTCACACCGCCTTCATGATCAGGCTGGCGTTGGTGCCGCCGAAGCCGAAGCTGTTGTTGAGCACGGCGCGGACCGGACGCTCCTTCGCCTTGTGGGGGACGAGATCGACCCCTTCACAGCTTTCCTCGGGATCATCCAGATTGAGGGTCGGCGGGACGATCTGGTCGCGCATCGCCAGGATGCAGAAGATGCTTTCGACCGCGCCCGCACCGCCGAGA